>JAYSRZ010000373.1:0-3696 GCA_043720775.1 Variovorax sp.
CGCTAGCAATTTTGTAGCACCCGGAAAGCCACCAGCGCGTTCGCCACCTGCGCGGCGCACTTTTTGGATCGACCAGAGCAGGGCGGCTTCAATCGGGTCTGTCGTCGTGTCAATGTCATTGCCGTACAAGCACAGGCCAGCTTCTAAGCGCAGTGAATTGCGAGCGCCTAGGCCGACGGGCTTGACTTCTGGCAGTGCGAGGAGGGCGCGTGCAAACTTGTCTGCTTGAGCACCTGGCACAGAAATCTCGCAACCATCTTCCCCGGTATAACCGCTGCGCGTGATGAAAAGTGGAATGCCTTGCCAGACGAAATCGCCGCCAGTCATGAACACGAGATTTTCCACGCCAGGGATCATGCGCGAGAGCGCCGCGACTGCCTGCGGGCCTTGCAAAGCGAGCAGCGCATCTTGCGGCAGGTAAGTGAGCTTCGCGGTGGGATGAGACGCAGCCAAGCGCGCATTCATCCAAGCCAAATCGCCGTGCTTGCAAGCACCATTGACGATGATGAACAGGGAATCGCCACGGTTGGTGAACATCAGATCGTCGATGATGCCGCCTTCATCATTTGTTAACAGGCCGTAGCGCTGCTTGCCAACGCCTAAGCCAAGCACATCCATTGGGATCAGCGATTCAAGTGCTAGGGCGCGAGCCTCGTGCGTAGGCGCATCGAGCCGCACTTGCCCCATATGCGATACGTCGAAGAGGCCGGCAGCTGTGCGCGTGTGAGCATGCTCCGCCATCAATCCGGCTGGATATTGCACAGGCATCGAATAGCCCGCAAATGGCACCATGCGAGCGCCGAGCTCGATGTGCAATGCGTTAAGCGGAACGTGTAATAAATCTTGAGAAGCAGTATCAGCCATGCGCAGGGTTTCCAAATAAAACATCACCCACCAGCCAGATGACGGGTGAATGAAAAATGAAACCCTGTTGTCCGCTTTACCTGAGAGATTCATGGCAGACTGATCCTCGCCACTTGCCCCTTCGGTGGATGACACTTTGCATGCCATCTCTCTCCAACAGAATGTGAAAACCTCGTGGTTTTCGGTTGCCTGTCCTTTTGCCTGAGCGTTTGCTGATGTGAATCAACTGCGCCTTCGGCGGTTTATTGAAAAACTCTCTCCAAGCAACCCTGATTGTACGTGACGCAAAATCTTATTTGTATGCCAAATCCCGCAATGTCAGGCTGATGCCCGGGATATAGGTGATCAGCATCAGACAGCACAGAATCACCAACACGAAGGGCAGCAGATACGGAATGATCCTATCCAGCGATATTCGCGCCACGGTGCAGGCTGCAAACAGGTTTACGCCAAATGGCGGCGTGATCATGCCTAGGGCGAGATTGACCACCATGATCAAGCCGAAATGCACAGGATCAATGCCGAAATGGATGGCCACAGGCGCAAGAATCGGCGCGAGCACGATGATGGCCGCGCTGGTTTCGATGAACATGCCGATGATGAACAGCGCAGCATTCACGCCAAGCAAAAACATCGCCGGGCTTTGCAACACTTCTTTCAAATACTGGCCAATCGCATCGGGCACGCCAGCGCGGGTGATCAAGAAGGCAAACAAGCCCGCATTGGCAATGATAAACATGATCACTGCGCTGGAAATCACTGATTTCTTCAGAATTTTGTAGAGATCAGGGATTTTGATTTCTCGGTAGATCACCATGCCCACGATCAGAGCGTAAAAAACGGCCACTGCCGAGGCTTCCGTGGGTGTAAAAATGCCGCCATAGATGCCGCCCAAAATGATCACAGGCATCATCAGTGCCCAACCAGCTTGCCAAGACGCATCGAGAAAGCTTAAGCGGCCATCGCCATCATTTTTGCCATAGCCTTTGATGCGGCAATAAACGTAAACGAAAAGCATCAAGGCCAGGCCAATCAAAATGCCTGGCCCAAAGCCTGCGATGAAGAGCTCGCCAATCGAGACTTCCGCACTCACGCCATACAAAATCATCGGAATACTCGGCGGGATGATCACGCCCAGTTCGGCGCTCGTGGCTTGCAGCGCAGCCGCATAAGGTGTGGGGTAGCCATGCTTGATGAGGGCGGGAATCAAAATCGCACCCACGGCAAACGTAGTGGCTACTGAAGAGCCGCTCACTGCCGCAAAAATCATGCAAGTGAGCACGCAAGTCATCGGCAAGCCGCCTTGCACGCCACCCACAATCGATTTGGCAAACTCCACCAAGCGACGCGAGATGCCGCCGGTTTCCATGATGTTGCCCGCGAGAATGAAGAAAGGAATCGCAGCCAGCGGAAATTTATTGATCGAGGAGAACATTTCCTTGACCGAGATCAGCATATTCACATTGCTGATTTGAATGCCGACGAGGGCCGACAAGCCGATGGATACGGCGACAGAAACAGTGAGCGCAAAGCACAACACCATCGTAATAATCATCATGCTGCTCATATGATCCCCACGCTCTGCGCTAGCGCGTCGTCGCTGCCCCACCAGCTTGTATCTGTGGGGGCTTGAGCCACTTGAAGCGGTTCTGCGTGTCTCATTGCGCGGTCTCCAACTCAAGGCGCTGTGGATCCAGCAAATTGCCGATGATGCCTATCGCGCTAAAAATACCGCCCACGGGCATCGCCAAATAAGCCCAAAACATGCTCACATCCTCCAAGCCAATCGTCGTTTGCACCTTGCCGCGATTGGCATATTCCCAGCCCCACCAGATGATCACGAAAATCAAAATCAAAGCAGCAACAGTGACGACGTAATCAAGCACGCGCTTCATCTTGGGCGGGCTCCAGCGATACAGCACATCCACGCTCACCATCGCCCCTTGACGAAATGCAGCGGCGATGCCCATGAAGACCATCCAGATCAGCGAGAAGCGAATTAACACTTCTGTCCATTCCGCAGGGCGCTCCAACACAAAGCGCGTGATGATTTGAAACATGCCCAGACAAGAGGCAATGGCCAGCATCAGGCAGGCAATCAGCATGGCTAAGCCCGTGGTGAAGCTCTCAAATTTTAGGAAGGCAGTTTTCATGTGTTAGTAGCCTCGGTTTCTCAAAAAAATACGCCGAAAACGTCAGTTACCGGCGTATTTACTGCGTAAAGCGCTACTAAATAAGTAGCGCTCCGCGCAATTACTTCACTGCGCGAATGCGGTCAATATTGGCTTTACCGAATTGCTTTTCAAACTCCAAATTGACTGGCGCGAGGGTGGCGATGAATTTGGCTTTGTCCACATTCTCAACCACTGTCATGCCTTTGCTGCGCAACTCAGCCACGCCCTTGGTGTCATCTTCATCCACGCGAGCGCGACCCACTTTTGCACCTTCTTTGGCGGCTTCTAAGAAAGCGGTCTTGTCAGCGGCGGAGAGCTTGTCAAACGCGCCTTTGCTCATGAGGAAAATGGCGGGTGAATACACATGGCCCGTTAAAGACAAATGCTTTTGCACTTGATCAAATTTCGCAGCCATGATCACCGAGAGAGGATTCTCTTGACCATCCACAGTGCCTTGCTGCAAAGCGGTGAACACTTCTGGGAAGGCCATCGGTGTGGTCACAATGCCAAAGCCTTTGTAAGCGGCAACGTGGACGGGATTTTCCATCGTGCGCATTTTCAGGCCCTTCAAATCGTCTGGGGAGACGACCGTGCGCTTGGAGTTGGTCATGTGGCGCACACCGTTTTCGCCCCAAGCCAAGGCTTTGAAGCCTTTGGG
>JAYSRZ010000374.1:0-10653 GCA_043720775.1 Variovorax sp.
CGCGCTCATTGGATGACCGCCATTTGAATGCGTGATTTCAGTGACGAGCAGGCCAAGCCCCGCTTCAAAGACCGCAGCTAAGCTGGTGCGGGTGCCATAAGTAGGCGCATTTTCAGGGTGGCTCACATAGGCGCTTGAAAGCGCGAGTTCGAGCTCTGCGGGCACACCTGTGGATGGCAGATGACATGCGCTGGGCTTGCTGCGATCTTCCAAGGCTTGCAGATTGTGGGCAATCAGTTGTTGTGTCTCTTGCTCATCCAAGCTGGCTTGCAACGCCGCTTTGAGGCGCTGCGTTTTAGGCCAAGGCGTATCAAGCGTTGCATTGGAGAGGCCATAAACTGCACCCCAGGGCATCTCTGTAGCTACGAAATCAGGAGCGCTTTGCGCAGGTTCTATATGGCCTAGAGGCTCAAAAGGCTTTAAAAATGCCTGGTGGCTGAGAAAGTGGCATTGTTTCGCATTCCAATCGCCGACGATCAAATTGAAGCCTTGATAGTGCTGCGCATCGATGCTTTGCGCCCATGCGGTGGCCGGTAAATCGCTCTCCAGCCAACTCAGCGCCAAGCCGCCTCGGCTGATGCGCTGAGCAGGCAGCTTGGCCTGCGGCGCGCGCACATTGGTGAGCATGGCGAAGCGGCCACTGGGTGCAAAGCCCATCCATGTGCCGCCATCTTGTCTGTCGCGCCCTGACAAGATGCAGGCGCCAGCAGGCGTTTGCCAATGCGAGAGCGGAGCAGTGGGGCGCTGCAGGAATTCATCGCGATTGGCCGCGATCACGAAGGGAAACCGCTCACTCGCACCCCAAGCAAAAGCGATCAAGCACATGGCAACGCTTCAAATATCAGCGAGCAATTCATAGGGCAAAGCTTGCAGTTGTAGCCTTGCGCCGCTTGGCGAACCAACATGCAGGGCAGGGCTGCTCTGCGCAGAAACTTGCATGGAGACGATAGCAATGAAGCCACCGGCTAGAGACCGCGAGGCTTGCGCGATCTGGCCGCAAGGCTGATCACTCTCGCGGCTGTCAAACACATCTTGGCCCGCCTGCATCGATTCGGCGCAGGTGACGATAAAGCCCCGGCGCTTCAATGTGCCGCGAAACTGGCTGCGCGCCACCACCTCTTGGCCGGGATAGCAGCCCTTCTTGAAATTCACACCGCCGACCGATTCATAGTTGAGCATCTGCGGCACGAAAGCTTCACTCACCGCTGTGCTCAGGCGCGCGATGCCGGTGGATATTTCCAGCGCGTTCCACGCTGCGAGTTGCGCCGCATCAGCGGCGTCTGGCGCTGTTGTCATCAGCAAATGCAAAGCGCGTGGAATCTCCATGCCATCCACGTTCGCCATCGGCAACAGCACCGTAACTTTTGAGTCTTTTAGGCCACTAGCGCTCATGGAACCTGCGTGAGGCGCTATCAGATTCATAGTATTCATCGCATCAACAGCGAATGATCCCACCAAGCCTTGCACAGACATTTGCGCCGTCACATCCGTCAATTCACACTTGGATCGCATCACAAACATCTTCAGGCGTTTGATAGTGGCGGCCAAAAGATCTCGGCTCATCAGAAGCAAAAACTCTTCTGCCGAGATCTTCACAACGATAAACGAGGCCAGCATGCGCCCCTTGGCTGAACACCAAGCGGCAAGCCGTGCTTCATCGGTTTTCATGAGCAATACATCTTGCGTGAGCTGCCCTTGCAAAAACGATCCGGCATCCGCACCGAGCGCACGGATCACTGCCAGCTCGCCATCAGGCGCATTCAAAGTCACAGAAAAATTCAAGTTAATCATCTGCCCATTATCCCGCGCCGTTATCATCTTTGCTTCATGACGCACACAACTCATCATCAGCAGCGCGGCGGCATCTTGGTTCGCCTGATTTTTTTACTGGGTTTGCTTGCGGCTTTGGCAGCCGGGGGGCTGTGGTGGTGGGCCGCAACGCCATTGCAGCTTCCGCCGTTAGCTCAAGGCGAGGATTCGGTCGATTTGGCCATCCCCAACGGCAGCTCAGCAGGGAGCGTCTCGCGTGGAATAGCAAAAGCCACAGGCGGCGGCGCTGCGCAAGAGTTGCTCATGAGCCTTTGGCTGCGAGCCAGTGGCAAAGCGGGAGATTTGAAAGCCGGCAGCTACGAGATCACGCAAGGCGACTCTCCGCGCAGCCTGATTGAGAAAATTGCCAGTGGTAAGCAGAGCTTACGCGGCGTGACGTTTATTGAAGGTTGGAATTGGCGGCAAGTGCGTGCGGCATTGGCCAAGGCCAAGCATTTGAAAAACGACAGTGCTGCATTGACGGATGCGCAGCTCATGGAGCGCTTAGGCCGCGCAGGTCAGCACCCCGAAGGTCGATTTTTCCCCGATACGTATCGCTATGCCAAAGGCGCGAGCGACATCACTGTGCTTCGCGCTGCGATGCAAACGATGGATAAGCAACTCGCCGCAGCGTGGGATGCCCGGCGTGCTGATTTGCCGCTCAAGTCGCCCGATGATTTGCTCATCATGGCCAGCATTGTGGAGAAGGAAACCGGCGCGGCCAAAGACCGCGCCACGATCAGCGGCGTGTTCAACAACCGCCTGCGCATCAACATGCGTTTGCAGACCGATCCCACGGTGATTTACGGCATGGGCGAGGTTTTTGACGGCAACATCCGAAAGCGTGATCTGCAAACTGATACGCCTTACAACACCTACACCCGAGCCGGCCTGCCGCCCACCCCGATTGCCATAATGGGAGCAGCAGCACTGCAAGCCGCCGCTCAGCCGGCAGACACCAGAGCGCTTTATTTCGTCGCTCGCGGCGATGGGAGCAGCGAGTTTTCTGAGACGCTGGAGGCGCACAATCAGGCCGTGAATAAATACATTCGGGGCAGGTAGCCGGCGTGTTTGCTGCGTGGATTGCTATTGATTTAATAGTGTCGCTCGTGCGTGACATGGAGCTTGACCATTTGTACGCTCTCGCGACAGGCTACGGGCAAGGCGCATACGCCCAGAACAGCGGCCCCTTCGGGGGAGCATCTGCAGTACTCAAAATTGAGGCACGTCACCCCAACTCGCTTCGCTCAAACACGGGGTGACTCTGCGGCCTAAATTTTTCCGTGCTTCGAGCCCGCAGTTCAACCGGGCGTATGCGCCTTGCCCGCAGCCTTCCGCGAGAGGCATAGACATCGGAACACAAAGATGTATATTTGTCAGCATGTATCTCCCACCCCAATTCGATAAAAGCCAGGATCGCCAGCTTGCCGCTCGCATCGTGCGCGAGTATCCGTTTGCCTCCTTGATTTCCAATGACGATGAAGGTTTTCCGTACGTCACGCATTTGCCGATTCATTTGATCGAAGATGGCCGGGCGGAGCAAGCAAGCTGGAAGCTTCTTGGCCATGTTGCCAAGCCTAATGCGCATTGGAAATATCTGGCGGTGCGCCCAGAAGCCTTGGTCACATTCATGGGGCCGCAAGCCTATATGTCGCCCAAGGTGTATCCCGATTTGGCGCGTGTGCCCACTTGGAATTACCTTGCCGTGCATTGCAAGGTGAGGGCAAGTTTGATCGAAGAGCCAGAAGCCAAAGACCGCTTGCTCAAAAAGCTCATTGGCGATCATGAGCCGCCTTATAAGCAGCAGTGGATCGATCTCGGGCGTGATTATCAACACAAAATGCTGATGGGGATTGTGGCTTTTGAGCTCGAAGTTTTGCAGCTTGAATGCAAAATCAAAGTGAATCAACATCGCCCCGAGGCGCAGGCCAAGATGCTAGAAATCTACGAGCAAGGCAACCCGCAAGAGCAGGCGCTGGCGCGGTGGATGCGAGAGTTCAACACGATAGTTTGAAGGAAAATCAGCTGATCGCCGGCATAGAATCTGCGTAGGGCGCTATGATTTTTATAGTAAATGAGTTTTGATTCAAAGTAAGGGGTGCGTTATGAGAGCTGTGTTTGGAGTCTTGTCTCTGCTGATCGTGTTGCTGATTGTGGGCAGTTTGGTGAAAAAGCAAATGGCTGCCACGACCGCGCCGATCCCTGCTTTGCAAATACCATCTGCCGCAGCAGGCGCCAGCTCAGCTCCAGCCACGCAGCGCGAGCAGGTGCAGCAGCTTCAGCAGCAAATCAAGCAAACACTGGATGCGCAAATGCAAGCGCGTCCTTTGCCAGACGACATTAAATAATCTCAGCCAGCCAATCCGACGTAGTTCTCCGCCAGCGTCGTCTGCGCAGCCACGGAATTCATCAAATAATCTAGCTCCGCTTCCTGCACGCGCTGGCCAAAACCTTCTGTGTCTGGGAAGCGATGCATTAGGCTGGTGAGCCACCAGCTAAAACGCTCTACGCGCCAGATTTTGCGTAGCGCTCTTGCTGAATAGCCATCTAATCCTTGGCTTGATTTAGCGTCGTAATGCTGCGCAAATGATTGCGCCAGCATGCCCACATCACTCGCCGCCAGATTCAAGCCCTTCGCACCCGTGGGTGGCACGATATGCGCGGCATCGCCCGCTAAAAAGAGCTGCCCCCAGCGCATGGGCTCGCTCACGTAGCTGCGCAGCGGGGCGATGCTTTTCTCAATCGATGGGCCGGTGATGATCTGGCTTGCTATGTCGCTCGGTAAACGGCTGCGCAAGGTATCCCAAAAGCGCGCATCGCTCCAGTCTTCCACCTTGTCTGTGATCGGGCATTGCACGTAATAGCGGCTGCGCGTGAGGCTGCGCATGGAGCACAGCGAAAAGCCATCGGGGCTGTTGCCATAGACCACAGCATGCGGCGAGACGGGCGGCACATCGGCCAACACGCCCACCCAGCCAAACGGATACTCGCGCGAGAATTCTTGCAGCTTCTCTTTTGGAATGCTTTGCCGAGAAATGCCATGAAAGCCATCGCAACCGGCGATGAAATCGCATTCAATCTCTTGAGCAACGCCGTCTTTCATATAGCGAATACGTGGCTTAGCAGTCGTCAAATCATGCAAGCTCACATTCTTCGCCTCATAGATCGTCTGCCGCCCGGCAGCCGCGCGGTGATCCATCAAATCCTTCGTCACCTCCGTCTGCCCATAAGCCGTCACCGTCTTGCCACCGGTGAGCTTGGGCAGGTCAATCGTATGCAGCTGCCCCGCAAACGAGAGGCTCAAATGCTCATGCGGGATGCCTTCGCGCAGCAGCCGCTCGCCCACACCCGCTTGCACCAGCGCGTCAACAGTTGTCTGCTCCAAAATCCCCGCCCGAATGCGAGAGAGCACATGCTCGCCGCTTTGCCTCTCAATGACGATGTTGTCGATCCCTGCCTTGGAGAGCAAAGCCCCCAGCAGCAAACCCGCCGGGCCCGCGCCGATGATGCCGACTTGAGTTTTTTGAGTCTTCATATTTATCTTCGATTTAGGTTTGTCGTTGGATGAGATTTTCAGAACACGGAAGGCACAGAGGTTTAACGGAAGACACGGAAAAAACCAAAGAGATTTTTCTGTGCCTTCCGTGCAATTTTTTGTGTCTTCCGTGTTCTCAAAGTTTTTAAACTGCTAAGCACTCCAGCTTAAATTCAACGTCGCTGGCAATGCACTTAGAAGTCAAAAATTTGCGCGATCAATAGCTTTATTGCGCGATAATCGCGCAATGCTTGCATCATCAAAATCTCATCAAACCGTCAATTCCGCCGATTGGATTGAAGGCGCAGCCAAAGCATTCGCCGTGCTGGAGAGCTTCTCCGCCGAGCGCCAGCGCCTCTCCGTCACTCAAATCGCCGACCGCGCCGACCTCACCCGCGCCGCCGCCCGCCGCCATGTGCTCACGCTGCAAGCCCTGGGCTACTTAGAGTCAGAAGAGGGCGCAGATTCACGTGTTCGCAGTCCGAACTACTGGCTCACTCACCGCGTGCTCCGCCTAGCAGGCAACTACCTCGCCTCCGCCAGATTGCCCAGAGTCGTGCAGCCCACGCTGACCCGCCTAGCAGTCCTTACCGGCCAAGCCTTCTCAGTCGCCGTGCTTGATGGCGAGCACGCCGTCATCATCGCCCGCAGCGGCGAACACCGCATGGAAAGCCTCGCGCTCCCCTACGGTGTCAACCTAGGCGCCCGCCTAGCCGCATTCGCCACCAGCACAGGCCGAATCCTCCTCGCCCAGCTACCGCCCGCCCAGCTCAAGCAATACCTCGCCACCCACGAACGAGCCAAATTCACTGCACACACCATCACCGCAGCCAAAGAGCTACGCCAACTCATCCAAGAGGCCGGCAACCAAGGCTACAGCGAAGTCCATCAAGAACACGAACTCGGCGTGTATGCCCTAGCCGTGCCCTTGCGAGACTCCCAAAACCGCGTTGTTGCAGCAATGAACTTGGTGCTCGCCAACCCGAAACAACAGCCTCCAAAATCAGGCGATACGCTGCAAAAAACCTATCTAGCGCAAATGCAGGCTGCGGCGACTGAGTTACGGCTGTTACTTTGAGTTTTTATACTATTGCGCGTACTTTTGGTAATGCTTAATCTTTGATCGCTAAGCCCCCAGAATTTTCCAAATCACTCCTCAAGGTGTGTCTTTTTATTAAAAAAACAATTGCGCCAATTGGAATTGAAAATGCAAGAGTCCAAGAGCCGTAAAGCGGCGCGAAAGCAGAAGCACTTAAAAGTTGAACCATCAACGTATGGTAAGCAAATTGCCCAGTGCTCCAGTTAATTGAAAATTTTCCAAACCCTATTAGTATGAAGATAATCCATGGCCATTTTCGACCTTTAAGCCTAGTCTTTATGCATACAATCAGCACAAACAGAGTGAACAACGGCATCACAATGCTGAACACTAAAACCACATAATGAAGTGCAGATTTTCCTATGAGTTCAAATTTATTCTTTTCTTCCCGTGATGTCTCTTGAGGCACTACATTGAAGCCAACGATGGTGGAGCTATTGCCAACAGTTTTTATTGCAACATTGATTACTAGCCAATTAGTTGGGTAGTGATATTCGTAAGTGAGATTGATACTCGACGAATCCTTGAGTTGATTTCGATGTGCGCCGACGAGAGTAACTTTTAAAGGTTTTTCGTTTGGCAATAATGAAGCCATCTTAGATAAGGTTTCTCTTAAGGTGGGGCTAATAATCGAGGGGTCTGAGGCCTTCTCTATTTCTTCAAAGCGTTGTTGTGCAAGTAAATCTATGTATCCCTTAGCAATTGATTGCTCTGAAGGGGACGTGAATTTTTCGATCATTTCTGTTTGATTGCACGCGATCAAAAGTAATGCTAAAAAAATCGTCGATATTCGGCGAATTAAAGAGTTATTTGTGATGCTATTCATATGTTGTTGGTATTTGAAATGATTTATTTTTCCCACTTGAGCTGAGCGGTTATCTATTTCATAGTGTGAACTGGTAAATCATTTGCTGCTGCAATTTCTTCAATTTCTCTCCGACTATGCTTAAACATGAATGCAGTGACTTCGCCTTTTAACGCCGTTTCCTCACCATCCTGTGCCTGTAGTCGCTGAGACGCTAGCAATTTGGTCAATCGGTTTACAAAACCTGGTTCAAGTGCTGCGACTGCCACTCTCCCATCCTTGCAAGGCATGACTTGGTAGAAGGCATGAGCGCCACCGGTTATGCCGTCTGGTGTTGTGAGTTTCCAACGTCTTGGCAAGGCGAGGTATTGTGCAGCCTGGGAGAGGCCAACGGCTTGATGGCTGCTGAGGCCTGTGGCGCGTTGTTCGATGACGGCGGCCAGCACGGCTTCTACTGCGAGGAGGCTGCCGCCCATGTCTGCGAAGAGGGTGGGTGGGAGTTCTAGGCCGGTGATGAGGCCGTGCTCTGCCATGTAGGTGAGATCATGGCCGGGGACTTCGGGGGCGGCGGTGTCGCCGACGATGCTAACGAGATTCAAATGCGGATGGGCTTTGTGGAGTTGCTTCCAAGAAAGCCCCAAGCGGGCGAGGGCGCTGGGGCGGAAGGATGTGAGGAGCACATCGGTCTTGGCTAAGAGCTTATGTAGCTTTGCCAGCCCGCGCTCGGTTTTGAGATCGGCGGTGACGATTTTTACTCCTTCGTGCATCTGCGCGTAGGCCGACTTGGCATAGGCCAGCATCGGGTCGCCAGCGGGGGATTCGAGCTTCGTGCAGCTTGCGCCTAGCGCTTTGAGGCGCATCAAGGCGGCGGGGCCGGGGAGATTGAGGGCGAGGCTGAGGATGCGTGTGCCACGCATAGGTTTGATAGTTGCCATTAGGCAATGATAGCCAGGATGTGGCTCTTAGAGAGGCTTCGACAGGCTCAGCCCGAACGGGGGGGGGGGGGGCGCGGATACGCAGCGTGATCTGGCGCAGGTGCAAGACTCGCACGCGATCCCATGCATGCCCACATGAGCGCACAAAGCCAAACCTCAAATCGGCTTAATCACTGAATTGGGCAGCAAATCGTTGTCATACACAGCAGTCCGTGCCTTGAACTTCAAAGCATCGCCATCACGAACGATCACATCCATATACCGCCCTGTGCTGATGATCTGCGGCATGCCGTCGCGCTGGGTGCGCGTAACGATGTAGCTGCTTTCGCAGTAAATCTCTGAATCAGAAAAAGACGAAATCAAAGGCGCACCACACACATGCCGCTGCGAATACGGATCGTGATAGATCGTGTTTTGCACACCATAGATGCGATCTCGCAGCATGCCTTGGCTTTCGTAATCCATGATGCACAGCGGTAGGCCAGCATCATAGTTTTCTCTGGATTGCAGCTTGTAGCGGCCATCTGCGATGAACAGATCTGGCCATGCGGAGAGATCGTTGCTGTCGAGCAAATGGGCGCTTTGCTGGAGTAAGGCGTTTAGTTGTAGGTAATCGTTGAAATTCATGGTTACTATTAATTCGATAGCGCTCTGCGCAGGTTCTATAACGGCGATATGCCATAAAGGCTTATAAATCTATAGAGAAAGGGTTTTTCGCCAATACTCATACATGCCGCGAATCAACGTTTCTGTGACGTTGTGATCCGTGTTTTTTACCGCCGTGCCATCCATCTCGCTCACCGTGCGAGCCTCGCCATTCGCTTTATAAGCTTGCTGTACAAACTCAATCACCTCGCCATCATCCGCGCTCACAAAACCTGCCGGCCCGAAGAGATTGGATTGACGAAGGCGGCGGCGCGTCATCTCCTCGGTGTCATCCTCAAAGCCAAAATGCGTCCACACAAAATCAAACACGCCTTCGCTCACGGGCTGAATATGCCGCGTGGATAAACTGTTGACTTGTTGCTGAATGATGAGCGAGGGGAACAAAGTCATCATCGTGACCGTGGGCGTGATCTCAAGTTTTTGCACGGGGCAATGCAGCTTCCACCAGCTTTCAGGCACCACATCGAGCACGCGATCATCGTGCAGCTTCATATTCTCTCGAAAGCTCGTCACGTTCGACGCAATATTGGCTGTGACCGCATCATTCCTACGGCTCACCATCACGGCATGGCGATGATGCGTATCCATGATCATTTGGCTTTTTTGATCGGCGCGCCAGAGGCCAAACGTCACAAACCAAGTGTGCAGCAGACCGGGATGATAGGGATCCTTGATGTTTTCTTGCATCAGCTTCCAGTTGGCCGGGATGCGCTGGCGATTGATGCCCAGGAGCTTGAGTGGCTTGTGAAAAATTCGGTCGAAATACGAGAGCAAGTCTGCGCCGAGATAGTCTTCGAACGATTCAACTTGCGTGTCAAAGGAGGCAAACACCACGCCGCCACGCTGCGCGACTTTCAGCTTCGTCAACCCATGATCGCAGAGCTGAAAATCATCGGGCATGCCGCCTTGCTTGATCTTCTCGCCATCTGCGTCCACAGCATCCACACCTTGGCGAAACGTGAGCCCGACTAAATCACCGTTCAGCTTATACGTCCACTGGTGATAGGGGCAAACGAAGCTTCGCGCATTGCCACTTCGCTCTCGAACGAACTGCACACCGCGATGGGCGCAGCGATTCTCTAAAACGTGAATCGTGTCGGGCTGCCCCGGCTTGCCCCGCTCGCGCACCATCACCACGCTGCGCTCGCCGATCTTCGTGCGCTTGAAATCGCCCGCTTTCGGAATCTCGCATTCGAGGCCGACGTAACACCAGTGCTTTTTATAAAACAGCGCATCAAGCTCTTTTTCGTAGAGCCCTTGATCGGTGTAGATGCGCCCCGGCGCACGGCTGGTGGCCGACTCTCCCCAGAATATGGGTTGGGCAGCGGCGGAGACAAGCTTTTCGGCGGCAATTGGAGCGTTCATTCAAAGAGTGTGGCGCAAGCTCGCATATTTGCCAAGATCTAGCAAGCAAGAAGCAATATTCATCTCGTGAATGGACAAAACCTCCACGCAGAGGCATCATTGCAGCATGAAACGCTTATCGACGAGCCTAGATGGCTTGGACTTGAACTTGTTGCGCGTGCTCGACGTGCTCATGCAAGAGCGCCGCGTGGCCACTGCAGCGCAGCGCCTCCAGCTCTCGCAGCCCGCAGTGAGCAACGCACTAGGGAGGCTGCGCAAAGCGCTGGGCGATGAGCTGCTCACCCGTGCGCCTAATGGGATGGAGCCGACAGAGTTTGCGAAAAATCTGCACGCCAGTCTGCAACCCGCCTTTGCATCGATTGCCCAATCCTTGAGCGCCAAGGCAGAGTTCGACCCCGCAAAAAGCATCTGGCAAGCCAGCATCGCCATGACGGACATT
>JAYSRZ010000375.1:0-3672 GCA_043720775.1 Variovorax sp.
TTTTTGACTTTGACAGCATTTTTCTGGCTGTTTGTATCGCCAACGGTCATCGCACAGCCTCTTATTCAAGCGCCAGCGACTGATACGGCCACCACTGCCTCAGCAAAATTCACGCGCCAAGCAGTCGTTCTGGATGCTCAAACACTTGAGCTTGACGTCATCCAACATGCCTCCTATTGGATCGACGACCAAAATACCAGCACGCCGACAACCACTCTCGGCGACATGCTGGCCAAATCCAATTCAGGACAAGCTGTTTTCCAAACCGCCAAAGCCAGCAGCCCGCATCACATCGATGGCAAAGTGCTTTGGTGGCAGTTTAGTGTGCAAGCCAGCGATCTTCAAGCAAGATGGCTTTTAGAGCTCGGCTCGCCACTCGTTGACGACGTGCGCCTGTATTGGCGCGGCGCAGATGGGCAGTGGCTGTCGTTGCGTTCAGGTGATGTTGTGCCGCGAAAGCTCTGGCCTCTGCCCACGCGATTGCCCACCTTCGCTTTGAACACCCTTTCGTCTGCGCCCACGACTTATTACCTGCGCATTGAAAACGCAAGGTTCCCGGTTTCTTTTCCGATGACTATTTACCGCGATGCGGTGTATTTAAGAGCGCATCAAGCCGAGCAGATGCTGCTCGGCGCACTCGCGGGCATGTTGAGTCTGATTTTGTTAACCAGTTTTGTCTACGCTGCTGCTCGCCGCGAGCAGGCCTTGGGTGCGTTGAGTGTGTATGCCTTGGCGCTAGGGCTATTTAGCTTAGCCAATACAGGCCTAGCGCCCTTGTATATGTGGAACGACTCGCCGATATTGGCGGATCGCCTGAACTACGTTTTTGCTGCGCTCACCGCAGCCATCGGCCCTTGGCTGGTGCGCAGCGTCGTCCGTCCTGTGATCCGCTTTCGCCTCACCAATATCCTCCTCGCCAGCTTGTCTGTCGCGCTTATTTTTTGTGCCGCATTGGAGCTGTACTTCCCCACGATGGCCTCCTATCGATTGCTCAACTTGGGCACATTCGCAGCGATTGTTTTTGTCTACAGCTTGATTGCTTTGACCTGGCATCGCCAAGAAGCCATCACACGCTGGGTCGCCTTATGTTTTGCGCCCGTAACGCTTGCTGCCATGCCCATGGTTTTGCGAAATCTGGGCGCTATGCCCGACAACTGGTTAACAGCTTATGGCGTACCCTTGGCCGCGTTGATTGAATTGCCTTTGCTTTTGTTTGTGTTGCTCGGGCGCAGCAACACTCGGCGAGAGACCATCGCCCGCACAGCAGGCCTGCCCACCAAGGACGCACTGACTGGCTTACCCAACATGCCCCGCTTTTTGCAGCATCTCGGTGGCAGCATCCGACGAGCCGAACGATTTGGTCATTCTTATGGGCTCTTGCTGGTTGAGCTGACCAACTATGGTTGGTATGTCAAGGAGCATGGCAGCAATATGGCTGATCGCGCCTTGATTCTGACCAGCACGCGGCTGCAACAACAAGTGCGCGAGGTCGATATGGTTTGCAGATTGGATGCCTCTAACTTTGTAATTGCTGTCGAAGGCGCCTGCACACCGACGCAATTGACCAAACTCGCCGCCCGTATTTCAGCCAGCGCCCAAGCACCAGGCAGCATATTGCCCGTCGGCGCCGCCTTACGTTTGTCAATTTGCTGCGCATTGCTGCCGACGAGCGATTCGCGAACCGCCGGCGAAGACGCCCACTCTCAGTTGGCTTGGATGATCGCCGCAGCAGAAGCGACACCTCTAGCGCAGCGCAAGCTGGTCAGAAGCGTCGGCTTCTAACTGAGCACACAGCCCAATCAACGCGAAGATCGGGTTATAATTTAAGGCTTTCCCTTGCTGCACCAGCTCTTGACGCGCTGGGCAGCTATCTCGAACCTTAATTGGTTTAAACATCCTCAAGGAGAATTCATGCGTCACTATGAAATCATTTTGCTGATCCACCCGGATCAAAGCGAGCAAGTTCCGGCCATGCTGGAGCGCTACAAAGGCATGGTCACCACCGGCGGCGGAAAAATCCATCGCGTGGAAGACTGGGGCCGTCGCCAGTTGGCATACCAAATCAACAAGCTCTCCAAAGCGCATTATTTGTGCGTCAACATCGAAGCTGATCAAGCTGTGATGGCTGAGCTAGAGCATGCCTTCAAATTCAACGATGCCGTGCTGCGCCACCTCACCGTGCTGAAGAAGCAAGCTGACACTGCACCATCGTCCATGATGAAGCAAGTCGAGCGCGAAGAAGCCCGCAAAACTCAACAAGAGCAATACGCCGCTCAGCCTCACTAAGGACGCAGCCTAGAGCGAACCCAAGAATTTTTGCTTGAACACTTTTGCTTTCGATGCCCATATTGCTGAGATCAGCGCCCAGCGCTTCACCCCAGCAGGCATCCCAGCCATCGATTTGGTTCTCTCTCACGAGTCAACACAAATCGAAGCTGGCCAAAGCAGAAAAGTCAACTTAAGCATGAAAGCCGTCGCGCTTGGCAGCACAGCAGAAACGCTGGCCAAGCTCAACATCGGACAGATCGCTAAATTCAAAGGTTTCCTTGCCGCCACAAAAAATGGCAAAGGCTCCATTCTTCACATCACAGACATTGATCTAACTTGAATTAATTAGGACAAACATCATGCCCGCATTCGGTAAAAAACCGGCCTTCGATAAAAACAAGAAGCGCCCCGCACAAAACCAACTCTTCAAACGCAAGCGCTTTTGCCGCTTCACCGTGACTGGTGTGATCGAGATCGACTACAAAGACATCGATGTCTTGCGCGATTTCATCGGCGAAAACGGCAAAATCACGCCAGCTCGCCTCACCGGCACACGCGCGATTTTCCAGCGCCAGCTCACCACCGCCATCAAGCGCGCGCGCTTCTTGGCTATGGTGCCATACAGCGATCAGCATCGCGTTTAATTCCCAGGAGAACACTCATGCAAATCATTCTTCTCGACAAAGTCGTCAACCTCGGCAACCTCGGCGATATCGTCAAGGTCAAAGACGGCTACGCCCGTAACTTCCTGATCCCAGAAGGCCGCGCTCGCCGCGCTACCGCTACTGCAAAAGCTGAATTCGAAGCCAAGCGTGCAGATCTGGAAAAAGCTGCAGCCGCCAAGCTGGCTGAAATGCAAGCCCAGGGCACCAAGCTCGAAGGCGCAAACGTCAAGATAACGCAAAAAGCCGGCGTCGATGGCCGCTTGTTTGGTTCAGTCACCAACTTCGACATCGCCGAAGAGCTGGCCAAAATGGGCTTCGCCGTTCACAAGAGCCAAGTGCGCATGCCGCTCGGCCCGATCAAGATCACTGGCGACAGCAAAGTCTCCGTGGCTCTGCATACCGATGTGGTGGTTGAAGTCGGCGTGACGGTTTACGGCGAAACTGCGTGAGTTTTCCGTGTTCTAACCTGTCCAGCTGTGAATTAACGGTTGAGACAGTTTATAGCTCACGCAAAAAAAGCCACCGCAAGGTGGCTTTTTGCATTGCGGTAGCGATGAATTTAAGCGGAAGGCTGATCCAAATCAAACGCCTTGTGCAGCGCGCGCACAGCCAGCTCCATGTATTTCTCATCAATCACCACAGAGGTCTTGATCTCGCTGGTGGAGATCATCTGAATATTGATGCCCTCTTCCGCGAGGCAGCGAAACATCTTGCTCGCAATGCCCACATGGCTGCGCAT
>JAYSRZ010000376.1:0-3670 GCA_043720775.1 Variovorax sp.
GAAACAAGGCCGCTAACCGCCATAGATACTGCGCCGAGCGCTACGAATTTAAGAGCATTGCGTTTGCGCGAAGCCGTTTGAGATGACATGTGAACTCCTGAAAAATGAACCACTGCGGATCACGCCCGCGATGCATGAATAATAAGCAGTTCTAAAACGATTGCGATTGTGGCTAACCCATACTCGCTATCCCTTAGAGTTTTTCCTGATCGGTATGTCAAAGACCGCGCACTTTCTATGTATTTTGCCCAACTGCTCTTCCCCGATTTCGCTCTGATTGTGTGCGGCTATTTGATTTGCCGCTACACGCAGCTTGGCCGCCCGATGTGGGAACAGGTGGAAAGCTTGGTGTATTACGTGCTCTTTCCGGTTCTGCTGTTTCATGCGATCTCGCGCTCGCCGCTTGATTGGGGCGCGGCCAGCAGCTTGATTGGCGCGGCTTTGGTGCTGGCCGCTTGCGCGATTGCGCTGTCGTATGCCGTGGCTAAGCTGCCGGGTGTCCAGCGCGATGATTTTGCGAGCAGCGCGCAAGTGGGTTTTCGGTTTAATTCATACATCGCGTTGGCTTTAGCAGAGCGCGTGGCAGGGCAGCAAGGGCTGCTACTGATTGCCGTGATCATTGGCCTTTGTGTGCCGCTGTTTAACATCGCCGCTGTATGGCCGATGGCAAAGCATTCGGGCCAAGGCTTTGGTAAAGCGCTTTTGAAGAATCCGCTGATTGTGGGAACGGTGGCCGGATTAACCGCCAATCTGCTGGGCATTTCCGTGCCTGCATTTGCCGAGCCAGCGGTGAACCGCATCGGGCAAGCCTCTCTCGCGCTGGGGCTGATGGCGGCAGGCGCGGGCTTACAGTTGGGGCAAGTGTTCAGCACAGCGAGCCGCGTCCGCGCAGGCACGGCGCTGCTCATCGTGCGGCATGCGGCGCTGCCTTTGATTGCTGTTGGTTTGGTTTCCATATTTGGCTTGAGCAAAACGCAGGCCAGCGTGCTATTGATGTTCAGCGCCTTGCCCACCGCATCAAGCTGCTATGTGCTCGCTGCAAAAATGGGGCTCGATGGCAGCTTCGTCGCAGGGCTTGTCACGCTATCCACCGTGCTAGGCATGCTCAGCTTGCCCTTTGCATTGAGTTTTTTATAAGAAAATGGCATGTAGCCGGCATATCTACTGCGTAGAGTGCTATTAAATTAATAGTAAACAAGAATATGACTTGGCACGCTCAACTGGCATTGAACTATCGCGCAGCAGCCGGTAAGACACTGCTCGATTTCTCGCATGATGGCCCACTGAGAATTTTGCAGAGCCTTTATCCCGAAGGCGATGCGATCTGTCACAACGTGCTCGTACACCCCCCGGGTGGCGTGGCAGGTGGTGATGATTTAGATATCGCCGTGAATGTGAAAGAAGGTGCACACGCCCTCATCACCACGCCCGGCGCGACGCGCTTTTACAAAACTTCGGGCGATGTAGCGATTCAAAGAACGATCGTGAAAATAGAAGACGGCGCACGCCTTGAATGGCTGCCGCTAGAAAACATTGCGTACAGCGGCTGCTTAGCGACTAACCGTTTGCAGCTTCAGCTCGCACCCAAAGCAGAGATGATCGGCTGGGACATCACGGCGCTTGGCCTGCCAGCAGCGCAGCAGCCGTTTGAGCGCGGCGCGTTCACGCAGCATGTCGAACTGCTCTCCCCAGCAGGCACGCATAGCCCGTGGCTGGAACGCGGCTGCATCGCCGCTGAAGATACGCGCCTGCTCCAATCACCCATCGGGCTGAATGGCCACACCTGCCTAGCTACTCTTTTTTTCATAGCAGGCTGCGCAATATCTACGCCGGCGAAAGAGCTCTTTTTATCAAAATCCAGAGAGATTTCTGCTGCTCACTCGCTCAGCGCCACCTGCGGCACGACCAGCCCACACACGCAAGTCATCGTGCTGCGCGTGCTCGCTCATCACACAGAGCAAGCGATGGATTTGTGCAAACAAGTGCGTGGCGCGTGGCGCGAAATTGCGTGGGGCCTGCCAGCTACATCGCCACGTATTTGGGCGATGTGAGGCGTTGGTAGCGAAGGTCTGAAAGACAAACTTCCGGACGCGAAAGGCGCGAAAGTTACGCGAAAGGCGCGAAAAATACAAAAACCATTTTTCTTTTTTTTATTTTGTTTCGCGTAACTTTCGCGTCTTTCGCGTCCGGAAATTAGGTATTCGGTCTTAAGCCTTTAAATCGCCACGTACTGCAGAATTTCTTTAGCATCTGTCTTGCACCGTGATGGTGCA
The DNA here is from genome assembly GCA_043720775.1 of Variovorax sp. Classification (GTDB taxonomy): domain Bacteria; phylum Pseudomonadota; class Gammaproteobacteria; order Burkholderiales; family Burkholderiaceae_C; genus JANMDU01. The sequence continues at coordinate 2,274 of JAYSRZ010000376.1, forward strand.
AGACATGAGCACTCCACAAAACGCATAAATTGCATCAGAATATCGCCATGGAACTCACTCCCCGCGAAAAAGACAAACTCCTCATTTTCACCGCTGCTCTCCTTGCTGAGCGGCGCAAAGCCCGAGGCTTGAAGCTCAACTATCCTGAAGCCATAGCGTTGATCAGCGCTGCTGTGATGGAAGGCGCGCGAGACGGAAAAACCGTGGCGCAGCTCATGAGCGAAGGGCGCAGCTTCCTCTCCAAAGCCGATGTGATGGATGGCATCGCCGAGATGATTCCGGATATTCAGATCGAAGCCACGTTTCCGGATGGAACGAAACTGGTGACCGTGCATCAGCCGATTCAATGATCAATACTTTAAGAGTTTGAGATGAAATCAATCACTACTAAATTAATAGCACTCTGCGCAGGTTTCATGTCGGCTACTTATGTTTTTTCTCATGAAAATCATGGTTTTGTTGGTTCACATTGGCATGCGAGCGACGTTGCTGGTTTGGCAGCGCTTGGCGTGTTGATCGCCGTGGCCGTGTGGCTTTCCAAGAAGTGAGGCCGTGATGATTCCAGGCCAAATGCTCATCGATGCGGGCTCGCATGATCTCAACGTGGGGCGGCGCACGATCACGCTGGTGGTGCAAAACGCAGGAGACCGCCCGATCCAAGTGGGCTCGCATTATCACTTTGCTGAGACGAATACATCGCTGAGCTTTGATCGCCAAGCCGCGCGCGGCATGCGGCTCAATATTGCATCGGGCTTGGCTGTGCGATTTGAGCCAGGTCAGCAGCGCACCGTGGAACTCGTTGATTACGCAGGTGATCGCAAGGTCTATGGCTTCAATTCAAAAGTGCAGGGAAAGCTCTGATATGGCAACGATTCAACGACAAGCCTACGCAGAAATCTTCGGCCCGACAGTTGGTGATCGCGTTCGTCTCGCCGACACCGATCTCATCATCGAGGTAGAAAAAGATTACACGCTTCAAGCGGGCAGCTATGGCGAAGAAGTGAAATTCGGCGGCGGCAAAACAATTCGCGATGGCATGGCGCAATCACAGCGCACGCGAGCAGGCTACGGAACGGGCCCCTGCGGTGGCGGCGCTGTTGACACGGTTTTAACCAACGCCCTCATCGTCGATCACTGGGGCATCGTCAAAGCCGACATTGGCCTCAAAGACGGCCGCATCGTCGCCATTGGCAAAGCAGGCAATCCCGACACACAACCCGGCGTTGACATCATCATAGGCGCGGGCACTGAAATCATCAGCTGCGAGGGCCATATCGTCACGCCCGGCGGCATTGACACACACATCCATTTCATCTGCCCGCAGCAAATCGAAGAGGCCTTGAGTAGCGGCATCACCACCATGATCGGCGGCGGCACTGGCCCCGCCACCGGCACAT
>JAYSRZ010000377.1:0-3667 GCA_043720775.1 Variovorax sp.
CCAGCGGTGTCTAAGAACCCGTTCACGCAATTCACTTTCAAAGGCGGCAAAGCCGGCGATAAAGTCAAGGTGACTTGGATCGACAACAAAGGCGAAACCCGCACTGACGAAGCAGCGATTGCTTGATGAGTTTTTAGGTATCTAAAGAATAAGAACACGGAAGTCACGGAAACTACACTGAAGTCACGAAAAACCCCAAAGCAAATTTTCTGTGGTTTCCGTGTTTTCCGTGGTTTCCGTGCTCTTTTGTATGTCAACCGAGGAGACAAAATTGAAGAAAAAACCATCACTTGCAGGCGTATCTCTTGCGTTAGCTGCTCTCTTTTTAGTAGCATCTCCTGCACATGCGCAGCAAAAATCTGCGCAAGATGCGATCAACGAATACCGTCAATCCTTGCAAGATGGCAACCCTGCTGACCTGAATGCTGCTCGCGGCGAAGGCTTGTGGAATGCCAAGCGCGGTGGAAAATCTTTGTCTGAGAGCTGCGATATTGGCTTAGGCATTGGCAAGGTCAAAGGTGCAGTGGCAATGCTTCCTAAATACTTTGATGATGTGAAAAAAGTGATGGATATCGAAAGCCGCCTCGTGCATTGCATGGTGACTTTCCAAGGCGCAAAGCGTGAAGACTTCTCAGCTCGCACTGCGTTTAGTGGCGAAGGCCAGCGCGCCACGCTCATTGAAGACCTCGTTGCCTTCGTGTATGACGAATCGCGCGGTGAGGCCATCAAAGTGCCACAAGGTCATGCGGAGGAGAAAGCATCGTATGAGCGTGGCAAGCAAGCCTTCTTCTTCAAAGGCGGCCCCTACGATTTTTCTTGCGCGAGCTGCCACAGCGAAGATGGCAAGCGCATCCGTCTGCAAGATTTGCCCAATCTCACCAAGCCCGGCCCCGCGCAAGCCGCCTTCAGCCAATGGCCAGCGTATCGCGTGAGCCAAGGCGCGGTGCGCACCATGCAATGGCGTATGTACGATTGCTTTCGCCAGCAGCGCTTTCCTGAGATGCAATACCTCTCGCAAACCTCGGTTGATCTCATCACCTTCATGGGCGTGAACGCCAATGGCGGCAAGATGGCTGCGCCTGCTATCAAACGTTGATTGAGGAGAAAGATAATGAAAAAATTCTCTATCGCCGGCGTGTTTACTGCGCGAGCAGCTATCACTTTAGTAGCATCCGTCAGCACTTTACTCATCGCAGGTTGCGCCAGTTTGCCTAGCGCTGAAGAATCACTAGCCGCCATCAAGAGCAGCTTCAATGAGCGCGGTATTGCAAAACTAGATCGCCTTGATCAAACCGAAATCCAGCGCATCTGCTCAGAAGCGAACCAGTCTGGCAAAGACGTGGACAAAAAGCTCGCTGAGAAATTACAAACCGCCTTGTACGACAAAATTCCGTATCCAAAAGACGGCTTCGTTGGTGATTGGCGCGAAGGCGAGCGCATCGCGCAAAACGGCCGTGGCATGCAATTCACCGATGCGGCTGGCGTGCCCAATGGCGCCAATTGCTACGCCTGCCACCAAATCAGCCCCCAAGAGATCAGCTACGGCAACCAAGGCCCCAGCCTCTTGAAATACGGCGCGATTCGTCAGGTCAAAGATGCCAACTCAAAAGATTCAGAAGCCATCGTGAAATACACGTGGGCTCGCATCTGGAACACCCACAGCGTCAACCTATGCAGCAACATGCCCCGCTTCGGCGATGCCGGCATCTTGACCGAACAGCAGATTAAGCATGTGATGGCTTTGCTCTTGTCGCCCGATTCTCCGGTGAATAAGTGACGCAACGCCGATTAAAAATCATTCGTGTTGAGCCAAAGTGGCCAGATTTCCCTTCATGGTTTGTAGTCTGTTGCGGAGTTATTGTCATCGCTCTTTCTATACCGCTAGTCTTTAAAGTAGGCATGGCTGGCAGTTTTGAATTCGCTTGCCCCAGCAGACCTAGCACCCATGATCTTGCTTTGCGTAACTGGCAGCCTTATGGTGGATGGATTGCCTACGTTCATGCAGCAGCTTGGTTTTTAATTGCTCTGGCTGGACTTTTTCTGGTTTTCAAGAGCAAGTATCGTGTGCATGGTGTTATTTATCTTGGCTTAATCGGTTTTGTGACACTTTGCTTCACTTTCTGGTTCGTATGCTGACTCGATGCTATGCAACTCGCAAATATTCAATCTCCAGAAAACCATCTCGTTTCTGACATTCGCGGTCTGATCGAATCGGCGCGTCAGCGGGTTGCTGTGGTAGTCAATGCCGAATTGACGCTGCTTTACTGGGAAATTGGCTCTCGAATCAACAGAGATGTTTTGGCGGGTGAGCGGGCTGAATATGGAAAGCAGATTCTGGCTAATCTGGCCAGAGATTTGTCTGTAGAGTTCGGGGCTGGCTGGGGGCTAAAACACCTGCGTAATTGCGTTCAGCTCGCGGAAGTTTTTCCAGATCGTGAGATTGTCTACGCACTGCGTAGCCAATTGAGCTGGACACATTTGCGAACCTTGATCTACATCGCTGAGCCGCTTAAGCGAGAGTTCTATCTTGAAATTGCCAAAGTTGAGCGCTGGAGTTCACGCCAGTTGCAAGAGCGGGTCAAATCGATGCTGTTTGAGCGGACGGCGATTTCTAACAAGCCGGAAGAGACGATTGCGAAAGATTTGAAGGCTTTGCGCGAGACGGGCGCGATGAGTGCGGATTTGGCGTTTCGTGATCCCTACGTTTTGGATTTTCTCGGCTTGAAAGATGGCTATGGCGAAAGTGATTTGGAAGATGCGATCCTGAGCGAACTGCAGAGATTCATCAGCGAGCTCGGTACCGATTTCGCTTTTCTGGCGCGGCAAAAGCGCCTCACGATTGATAACCGGGATTACCGGATTGATCTGTTGTTTTATCACCGCAGGCTTCGCGCACAAGTGGCAATTGAGCTCAAACTCGGTGAGTTTGATGCGGCTTACAAAGGGCAGATGGAGCTGTATCTGCGCTGGCTGGAAAAGCACGATACGCTGGAAGGCGAGAACCCGCCGATTGGCTTGATACTCTGCGCTGATAAAAACCAAGAGCATGTGGAATTGTTGCAGCTGGATAAAAGCAATATCCGCATTGCGCAATATCTCACGATGCTGCCTAGCCAAGAATTGCTGAGCGCGAAGCTGCATGACATTGTTGCTAAAACAAAACTACAACTCGAAAACAAAGAAATACTATGAACCTCACCAGAAGAGAATTCAGCTCCGTCCTGACCGCCGCTGCGGTTGCAGGCTTTCCACTGTCTCGCGAAGCGAATGCGCAAGAGGCGCAGCAGCTTTATAACGTGCCGAAGACTGGTAATATGCATCTGCTGCACATGACGGATTGCCATGCTCAGCTGCTGCCGATTTACTTCCGTGAGCCGGATGCGAATATTGGGATTGCTGGGATGTGGGGCAAGGTGCCGCATTTGGTGGGCGAGCATTTGCTCAAATACGCTGGCTTGAAAGCAGGCAGTGCTGAGGCACATGCGCATACCTATTTGGATTTTGAGCGGGCATCGCTTCAATATGGCAAGGTGGGTGGGTTTGCGCATTTAGCCACGCTGGTTAAGCGCCTCAAAGCTTCGCGCCCGGGTTGCTTGCTGCTCGATGGCGGCGACACTTGGCAGGGCAGTGCAACGAGCCTGTGGACGAATGCGCAAGACATGGTGGA
>JAYSRZ010000378.1:0-10554 GCA_043720775.1 Variovorax sp.
CGCTTAGCCAATGCCCTGCTCAAAGCCATGGGCTGGCGCGTTGAGTTTGATGGTTTCCCAACGATGCAAGGCATTGCCATCGTCTATCCGCACACCAGCAATTGGGATGCGCCGCTGATGTTTCTTGTGAAATGGGCGGTTGGTGTTCAGGTGATGTTTTGGGGGAAAGACACGCTGTTCAAGATCCCGCTGCTGGGAAGTTGGCTGCGGTGGATTGGGGGCGTGCCTGTGGAGCGCACGGCTAAGCATGGCGTGGTGAGCTCAATGATCGCGCAGATGCGAGAGAAAAAAGCGAAGGACGAGTATTTTTGGCTAGGCCTTGCACCCGAGGGCACGCGCAAATACATCCCTGGTTGGCGCAGCGGTTTTTATCGCGTGGCAGTCAGCTGTGATGTACCGCTGCTTGTGGTGACTCTGGATTACTCGCGGCGTGAGTGCAAAGTGAATCAATTCGTGAAGCTCACTGGCAATGAGGCGCGGGACATGGCTTATGTAAAGGCGTTCTGCGCGCCAGTGCGTGGCCTCAAGCCTGAAAATATGTCTCCCGTGGTGTTGCTGGATGCGACAGTAGATCGACAAAACACGGTTGTGAATTAATATTGCGATATGAGTATCGAAAAAGTCCGCACTTATCTGCTGGAATTGCAAGACAACATCGTCGCAACATTTAGCGGTGTGGATGGCTCCGATTTCACGCGTGACAAATGGAAGAAGCGCCCCGGCGAGCCTTTGCAGGGAGACGGCATTACTTGCATGCTGGAGGGGGGCAGTATTTTTGAGCGGGCTGGCTGCGGTTTCTCGCATGTGCGCGGCCCGAAGTTGCCGCCGTCGGCCACGCAGCATCGGCCTGAGCTTGCAGGCTCGCCGTTTGAGGCATTGGGTGTTTCTCTCGTATTTCATCCTCACAACCCATACGTGCCCACGGTGCATATGAATGTGCGCATGCTGGCAGCTAAAACGCCTTCTGGCGAAAGCGTTTTTTGGTTTGGCGGCGGCATGGATCTCACGCCGTATTACGGCTTTGAGCAAGACGCAGTGCATTTCCACACGATGTGCAAAATGGCTGTGACGCCGTTTGGCGCAGACAAATATCCCAAATACAAAGCTTGGTGCGATGAGTATTTCTATCTAAAGCATCGCAAAGAGCAGCGCGGTATTGGCGGTATTTTTATGGATGATTTTTCTGAGGGCGGCTTTGCTAATGGCTTCTCTCTGATCCAGTCGATTGGTAATGCTTTCATTCCTGCGTATCTGCCAATCCTTGAGCGCCGCTGTGATTTGCCATTCAAGCAGCGCGAGAGAGATTTTCAGCTCTATAGAAGAGGGCGATACGTCGAGTTCAACTTGGTGTGGGATCGTGGCACGCATTTCGGGCTGCAATCAGGCGGCCGCACTGAATCGATTTTGATGAGCATGCCACCGATGGTCAGCTGGGCCTACAAGCGCAACCCGAAAGCGGGTACGCCCGAGAACGATTTGTACAAAAAATTTCTTGTGCGCAAGGATTGGATTTGAGCCAAGACGGGGCAAAACAGATCACTCCAAAGCGAGTGGGGATCTATGGTGGCTCGTTTGATCCGCCGCATCTGGTGCATTTTGCTCTCGCACAAGCCGCTGTGGAGCAGTATGCGCTGGATGAATTGTTGGTCGTGCCTACCGGCCGCGCGTGGCATAAAAGCAGAGCGCTAACAGCTGCATCGCACCGCCTGGCGATGGCGAAAATGGCGTTTGAAGATTTGCCGCAAGCCAGAGTGGATGAGCGTGAGACTTTGCGCAGTGGCCCAAGCTTTACGTTCGATACGCTACAGGAATTACGCTTTGAGAATCCGGGCGCTGAATGGTCGCTTTTGATGGGTGAAGATCAATTTTCGGCTTTCACGCACTGGCATCGCTACAAAGACATTCTTAAAATCGCTACACTTTTAGTAGCACTCCGCGCAGATTCTGTGCCGGGAAACAGCCAAAAAGACATTAGGAATCAAGGTAAAATCGATTATTCGGTTATCAGCATGCCTGCTTCGCCTATCAGCGCGACATTTGTTCGCCAGCTTGCAGCAAAAGAGCAACCAATCAATCATCTGGTCAAACCAGCGGTTGCGCGGTATATTGCTGAAAATCGCCTTTATTCTTCCACTTAAAGACACCTTGAATGGCTACTCAAAAACCTCCACGCGCATCCTCACATTTGGCACGCCGCCCAGCGCCGGCCGCCAGCTCTGCAGACGGTGCAGGCAAGAAAGATGTTGCTAAGCTGACCAAGGCCATTGTTGATGGCTTGGAAGATGTTAAAGCTCAAAACCTCATGGTGTTTGACACCGAGCATCTCTCCAGCTTGTTCGAGCGCGTGATCGTTGCGAGTGGTACGAGCAACCGTCAAACCAAAGCTTTAGCGATGAGCGTGAGGGAAGCCGTTGGCGAAGCCGGTTTTCCAAAGCCTCGCACCGAGGGCGAAGACAATGGCGAATGGATCATTGTCGATTGCGGCGCAGCCGTGGTTCACATCATGCAGCCTGCGATTCGCCAGTATTACCACCTCGAAGACATCTGGGGCGAGAAGCCGATGCGCACCAAACATGCTGCGGCTGGAAAAGAGATCGAGAAGAAAATAGCTGAAGAGATTTTGAAGCCAAAGAAGGCCGCATCGCCCAAGAAGACTGCGCAAAGCGCTACTAAAAATATAGCAAATGCTGTGCCGACTAAAAAAGCCGCTGTAAAAAAACCTGCTGCTAAAAAATCAATCTCCAAGGCTTCGCCGCAAGCAGTCGCTAAAAAAGCGGCTGCATCGAAAGTGGCTGCTAAAACGGCTGCTAAAACGGCTGCTAAAAAGCCCGCAGCCAAGAAGCCTGCCGCTAAAAAATCAGCGTGAAGCTGCTTATCGTTGCCGTTGGCCAACGCGTGCCCGATTGGGCGCAAACTGCTTGGGACGATTACGCCAAGCGTTTTCCGCCTGAGATCAAGATTGAGCTCAAAGCGATCAAAACTGAGCCGCGCACCAATAACAAAAACATTTCTGCGCTCATGCTGGCCGAGCGCGAACGCATTGAGGCAGCGATTCCCAAAAACACGCGAATCGTCGTGCTCGATGAGCGCGGCAAAAACACCAGCACCGTGCAACTTGCTGCTCGCTTGACCGAGTGGCAACTTGGCGGAACGGATGTGGCCATCGTCATTGGCGGGCCAGATGGCCTCGATCCAGAATTCAAAAAGTCTGCAAACGAGACGATTCGCTTGTCAGACCTGACGCTACCCCACGCCATGGTGCGCGTGTTGCTGGTTGAGCAGTTGTATCGCGCTTGGTCAGTCAATGCTGGGCATCCTTATCATCGCGAGTAGCTGCGCTGAGCTTAAGAATCTATGATTTGATGAATCAAACTTGCTCAGATAACGGTTACAGGCGATACATCGTTAAACTTCGTGGTGACGCAATTGATGCGATCATGTGATTGAAGTGGTTGATATCAAATCATCTCAAATCTTAGCCCACCGTAATTGTCCTCATGAGAAGACGCGGGCAGTAGTTTTCAGCATCAATCGAGTCAAGAATCTTCTAAAGTTATGAGTGAAAAGCGTCTTGTTTATCTAGCAAATGTGCCTTGGCGGAGTTTTTCGCAACGTGCGCACATGTTTGTTCGTTGGATTCATGATCAGCATGGCGCTCAAGTGCTTTGGGTAGATCCTTATCCGATTCGCTTTCCAAGGTTGAGTGATTTGAGGCGCTTGCAAAAAGTAGCGAGCGAAGAGCAAGAAGTGCAGCCGAGCTGGCTAGAGGTGGTCAAGACGACATCTTTGCCACTAGAGCCCATGTTAGGTTCACAGTACATTAATAGCGTATTTTGGCGCCCACTGCACAGGAAAATTGATGCCTTTATCGAAAAAAGCGATGCATTGATTGCCATTGGCAAGCCTTCTGCATTCGCCTTACAGCTTCTTGGTCGTCACGAGCACACGCCATTTCTCTATGATGCAATGGATGATGTTCCTGAGTTCTTCACGGGACGCGCGCGGGCTGCTGTTCGTTGGCGCGAATCTGAAATCGCAGTGGGTGTTGATCGAATTTGGGTGTCGTCTTACACCTTGCAAAAAAAGTTTGCGCACCACGCGGGCAAGACAGATTTGGTGCTCAATGCCTGTGCAGATGACAATTTGCCCCAGCTTCCAAAAAGCGTAGCGAATAGTGGCGTTAGCCGCAGATATCCTGTGCTCGGCTACGTCGGCGCAATGGCGCAATGGTTTGATTGGGACTGGGTGATCAAATTGGCTAATATGTGCCCGCAAGCGCGAATTCGCTTGATCGGCCCTTTGGTGACGCCACCATCTCAGCCCATGCCGGACAACATCGAAATCTTGCCGGCATGCGATCACAGAGATGCACTGAACCATATGAAAAGTTTCGATGTCGGTTTGATTCCTTTTCAGATCAATGAATTGACCGAAGCAGTTGACCCCATTAAATACTACGAATATCGTGCTATGGGCTTACCTGTGATCACGACGCGATTTGGACAAATGCGCAGACGTACCAGCGATCAGCACATCTTCTTTGCAGAGCAAGATGCCGCCTTCGATACAATTCTGAAACAAGCGCTAGCCTGCCGTGTTGAACGCCAACATGTGCAAGAATTTCGAGAAACCCATACTTGGCGACGACGGTTTAATTCAACAAATTTGATCTTTGCGTGATCGAATCATCCTGAAGGAATGCTGTGGCAACTTCAGGAAAACCAACGCCTTGCAAATCGACATTGCCCATCGTATGCTGTCCAAATGCGACTCTTAGCGATTGATTTATGCGCCCTAACTTCATCTACCTCGCCTCACAAAGCCCACGACGTGCTCAGCTCTTAGCTATGCTTGATGTCGAGTTTGTTTTACTTTTGGCAGACAAGAAAGAAGATGCTGAGAGCTTAGAGATCGTTCTTAAGAGTGAAGCGCCTAGCACTTATGTGCAGCGCGTGACAAATTTGAAGTTGGATGCAGCAGTTGCTCGAATGAAGCGGCGCGAGTTGCCCAATGCGCCAGTGATTTGCTCTGACACTACAGTAGCGATGGGGCGCACGATCTTTGGCAAACCGCAAGGCGAGGCCGAAGCCGTGCGCATGCTTTATGAGTTGCAGGGCAAAACGCATCGCGTGCTGACAGCCGTGGCCATGCAGAGCGGTAAAAAGCGCGTGCAGGTGCTGTCTGTTTCAAAGGTGACTTTTGCTACCATGACACAAAAGCAAATCAAAGGCTATGTGGCCACGGGTGAGCCAGTTGGCAAAGCCGGTGCTTATGCGATACAGGGCAGGGCGGCGGCATATGTGAGCCACATCGCAGGCAGCTACAGCGGCATCATGGGGCTGCCGATGCATGAGACGGCGCAGTTGCTCAAGCAATTGAAGGTGATCAAATAAGAGCCGCAATACAAAGCTAGTTTCTTTTTTTGCGTCTTTGCGAAATTTGAGTGATTTTCGCGTTACCTTCTGAGTCATGCAACACGACATCCTCATTAACTGGAGCCCGCAAGAATCTCGCGTGGCGCTGATCGAGCATGGGGCGGTGCAAGAGTTGCACATTGAGCGGCATTTAGAGAGAGGCCTGCTAGGAAATGTTTATTTAGGCAAAGTGGCACGTGTATTGCCGGGTATGCAGTCGGCGTTTATTGATATCGGCTTGGAGCGAGCAGCCTTTTTGCATGTGGCCGATTTGGCTAGCGCAATACATGCTCGTTTTGCAGATGGCGTGCAGCGCTCAGCGCAATCGAGCATGCCTGCTGTGCCGATTGAAAAGCAAATATTTGAAGGCCAAGCATTGATGGTGCAAGTGATCAAAGATCCGATCGGCAGCAAAGGTGCGAGGCTGTCGAGTCAGATCAGCTTGGCCGGGCGGCAACTTGTGTTTCTGCCGCAAGATGATCACATCGGTATTTCGCAGAAAATTTCGCCCGAGCAGCGTGAAAGCCTGAGAGCGCGAGTGCAAAAAATGTGGGCGACCTTGGCAAACGCGGAGCAGTTCAATGGCGGTGGGTTTATTCTGCGAACAAATGCAGAAGAAGCCACAGATGTTGAATTGCAGGACGACATGGCCTATTTGCTTAAAACTTGGCAGCGCATCAAACTGAGCGCTACGCAATTGCCGCCGCAATCGGTCTTGCACACCGATCTCACGCTGATGCAGCGCGTGCTGCGCGATATGGTGAGCGACGAGACGCAGACCATACGCATTGATTCGCGTGAGCAACATGACGCGCTGATGGCCTATGGCAAAGAATTCATGCCGCATGCCGCCGCCAAATTGCAGCTCTACAAAGGCGAGCGGCCGATTTTTGATTTATTCAACGTCGATGAAGAAGTGGCCAAGGCGATGGAGCGACGCGTGGAGCTGAAATCAGGCGGCTACTTGATCATTGACCAAACCGAGGCGCTCACGACGATTGATGTGAACACGGGTGGTTTTGTCGGTGCACGAAATTTTGACGATACTATTTTCCGCACAAACCTAGAAGCAGCAGGCGCGATGGCGCGGCAGTTGCGATTGCGAAATCTGGGCGGCGTGATCATCGCTGATTTTATTGACATGACGCGAGACGAGCACAAATACCAAGTACTCGCCGAGCTGGGCAAACAGCTCGCCAGAGACCGCACAAAAACCAACGCCGCCAACAGTTTCTCGCCCCTTGGTTTGGTAGAAATGACACGCAAGCGCACCCGCGAATCGCTGGCTCACATGCTCTGCGAGCCTTGCCCCGCTTGTCAAGGCAAAGGCAGCGTGAAAACACCTCGCACTGTGGCCTACGATATCTTGCGAGAAATCCTACGTGAAGCCCGCCAGTTCAACCCTAGAGAATTCCGCGTGATCGCCGCGCCTCAGGTGATTGAGCTTTTCCTTGATGAAGAAAGTCAGCATTTGGCGGGTTTGTCTGACTTTATTGGCAAGCCAATTTCTCTTCAAGCTGATAGTGCCATGCTGCAAGAGCTCTACGATATTGTGTTGCATTGACGTGCCGAAAAGCTGCGCACCGCCTCTTACGTTGCGCTGGCGGTATGCAAGCTAGCAGGCCGCACTGCCAAACTGCAAGCCAGCGCGATTGCCCATACTGACTTCGTGCCGGAAAAATAAGTTTTGCGCACGCGCTGAGCCTGCGGTAAAGTGTCTTCATTATTTCTTGGAGACAAAATATCATGAGCGACAGCAGCAACCCCATGAACAACGCTTTTGGAAAATTTGTGCCTGGCTTTGATTTTTTGCAAGGCTTGGCTACGCAAGCGATGAAGGGCGCGGCTGGTGGCTTGCCGAATATGTCCAATGTGATTCCGCAGATGCCTAATCCCGCAAACTGGATCGCGCCTACGCTCAATGTGGAAGAGCTGGATAAGCGCATTCAAGAGCTGAAAACTGTGCAATTTTGGCTTGATCAAAATGCCAAAGCCTTACAAGCCACCATCACGGCGCTGGAAGTGCAAAAGATGACTCTGGTTACTCTCAAGGGCATGAATTTCAACATGGGCGATCTAGCCAATGCCTTTAAGCTCAAGGCCACGGAGACAGTTGCCGGCGCTGTTAACACAGCGCTTGGCAAACCTGCGGCGAATAAATCTGCACCGAAAAAGAAAGCATCGCCGACGATTTCTGCAAAGAGTGGCTTGGTTGACCCGATGCAGCTGTGGGGCTCGCTCACGCAGCAGTTTGGCCAAATTGCGGCTGATGCGATGAAAGATGCGAGCAAAAAAACCGCAATGGACACGACCAAAAATATGGCCAAGGCGATGACCCAAACTGCGGTCAACTCCGCGATGAGCACCGCTAAATCAGCCGTTAAATCAGCTGCAACGACAGCGCAGAATGCTAGTAAATCTATAGCATCTCGCGCAATGAATACGCCAGCTAAAGCACTAAAGACCTCTAAGAAAACTGCTACGAGACGCAAATGAAGCCTTTCACGTACGCGCATGCCACGCATCCAAAGTGGCGCATGGCGGCGGGCTTGGTGATAGCGCAGCTTAAGGCGCAGATAGCGCTCCTCGAACACGCAACCCATCCATCGCTTGGCATGGTTTATTTCACCGATCACTATGCAGCCGATGCGCAAGGCCTGCTGGAGCACTTGCAGCGCGAACTGCCCGAGACGCTCGATTGGGCGGGCACGGTGGGTGTGGGGATTGCGGCGAACAATGTGGAGTATTTTGATGAGCCAGCGCTGGCCGTGATGCTCTGTGATCTGCCGCGTGAGCAATATCGGGTGTTCAGCGGAGTGTCTCCTTTGGTGAGCAACGCGAGCTTCAAGGCGCACAGCGCCTTAGTACATGCAGACGGCCACACACCAGATTTGACCGAGTTGCTCGGCGAGCTATCTGGTCGCACAGCCTCGGGCTATCTGTTTGGTGGTTTGGCAGCTAGCCGCAAGAGCATGCCGCAAGTTGCGCTGCATTTTGGCAGTCAGCATGCGGGCGTGTTTGAAGGCGGTATGAGCGGCGTGGCGTTCAGCGAAGATGTGGCGTTGATCTCGCGCGTGACGCAGGGCTGCCAGCCGATTCGTACTGCTCATGGCAAACCCGCGAAGGCGCACCGCATCACGAAGAGCGAGCAGCATGTGGTGTTGGAGCTGGATGGCGAGCCAGCGCTGGATGTGTTGCTCGATGAGCTGGGTATCACTCTGAGTGAGCCTCAAAAAGCAGTGGAGCGTTTGAAGGCAACTTTTGTGGGCTTGGCTGCAAGCGATGCGGGCGAGTTGAATATGGCTCGCAGCCAAGGCCAGTCAGTTGCGCGCGGCCAAGGCCGCTTTGGTGCAGACACGCGCGTGCGTCATCTCGTCGGGCTTGATCCGCTGCGGCGCGGTATTGCTGTGGCTGATATCGCGCCGGTGGGCAGTGAGCTCACGTTTTGCGAACGCAACCGAGAAGCCGCACGGCGCGATTTGATGCGCATATGCGCAGAGATTCGAGAAGAGTTAGAAGTCGATGAGACGGTAGACACTATGATTTCAATAGCACCTCACGCAGATCCTATGAAGGCGAATGGGTATTCTTCCTCTAAAAAGATCATTGGAGCAATCTACGTGAGCTGCGCAGGCCGAGGCGGCCCGCATTTCGGCGGCGACAGCGCCGAGCTGCAAATCGTGCGCCATGCGCTGGGCGATGTGCCGCTGGTGGGCTTCTTTGCAGGTGGGGAGATTGCACATCAGCATTTGTATGGCTATACCGGCGTGCTGACGGTGTTCACTGCGCCTGCTTGAAGCGGGCAGTATCAAAATCTGATACCCGCCGCCTTGCGCCGTAGCGCTGCGCAGGCTTTTTCGGCAATTTGTGGAAGCCACGGGATCATCCGTTCATGTTCAATTTTTTTGAAAACCACATGAACCCCTCCACTGCCGCCCAACAGCGCTTCTCAAACGCCTTGATGGCTATGAGCTTGGCAGCCATTGCACTGGCTGTTTTCTTCCCAATGCTTGCCGATCTGCTGCCGCAGATTCCTACCAGCGGCCACAGCCATTTGCATGTGCATGGTCATGCGTTTATTGATGCGCGCAGCTTCTTGGGCATTCCAAATGGCTTGGATGTGATCTCTAACATTCCGTTTCTGTTTGCTGGCGGTTGGGGCTTGGTTCTTTTGCGTCGCCGCACTTTGACTAACGCTACACATCGCGCCGCGCAAGTCTTTTTCATTGGCTTGATCTTGACTTGCTTGGGTTCCAGCTTCTATCACTGGGCGCCGAGTGATTTTGGCTTGATGATCGATCGCATCGGCATGGCCGTGGCCTTTGCCGGTGTGATCTCATTTGCAGCGGGCAGTCGTTTAGGTGAATCTGTGGCGCAGAAGGCTATTCCTGTGTTGCTGATCCTAGCTCCGCTGGCCGCCGTGGCCGCTTATAGCCTGCATAACGTCTTGCCTTGGGCAGTGGTGCAGTTTGGAGGAATGGCCTTGATCGTTTGGCTGGCTACTGTGCCGCAGTGCGAAGGTAGTGCTTTGAATCTCTGGGCGCTGATCGCTTGGTATGTCTTGGCCAAACTCTTTGAAGCACAAGATGACGCCGTGTTTCGCCTCACGGGAGAATTCGTCTCTGGCCACAGCTTGAAGCACCTTGCGGCTTGCATGGCGGCTTGCCCGGTGATTGCAGCCTTGAAGAAGTCATAATGCTTGCAAAATCTCACAACAATCTGGAGCACGCCTTGAGCGCACCCGAATCACACAACGACCATCCCAATCAATTTGCTCTGCTCAGTCAAAGGCGCTTCGCCCCCTTCTTCTGGACGCAATTCTCAGGCGCTGCGAACGACAACGTTTTTAAATTCGCTTTCACCGTGATGGTGACGTATCAACTCTCGATCAGCTGGATGCAGCCTGCGATGGCGGGCCTCGTGATTGGGGCGCTGTTTATCTTGCCTTTCTTGCTGTTTTCTGCCACCAGCGGGCAGCTCACGGATAAGTATGAAAAGACGAAGATGATTCGCTTTGTGAAGAATCTGGAAATCGTGATCATGCTGATTGCGGCTTATGGATTTTTCTATGCCGATGTGCCCGTGCTGCTGGGTTGTACGTTTTTGATGGGCTTGCATTCCACGCTGTTTGGCCCGGTGA
>JAYSRZ010000379.1:0-1274 GCA_043720775.1 Variovorax sp.
GTTTGATGGCGGGCTCGATCTTGACGGTGACTGGGTTGAGGGTTACGGTAGTCATAGGTATTACTTTATCAGATCAAAGCCATTTCCGTTTCTGATTGCTGCCCTCCCCCACAATCCCCCCATGCACCTCCTGATCCCCTTCGCCAACAGCTTTTCGCCCGATTGCCAAGCCGCGCTTAAAAGCCTCGCGCTGCCCAACCTGGGCAAGCTGCTTCGCAAGCTGAAGCTGGCGCACACGGATTCGGCAGATGAGACGACGCTGTCTCCTCCGCACGAGCGAGCGCTGGCGGCGGCGTGCGGCATCAGCGCTGCGGATGGTCAAATTCCCTTTGGCGCTTATTACGCCTTAAAAGCAGACCACAACGTGCTGCCAAGTCAGGCCTGGGCCGTCATCACGCCATGCCATTGGGCGGTGCAGAGTCAGCACATCACCATGCTGAGCCCGCGTGCGATTGATTTGCAAGACGAAGAATCGCGCGCGCTCCTGGCGGCCATGCGGCCTTTTTTTGCAGAGGACGGCATTGATCTCTTTTACGACACACCCACCCGCTGGCTGGCGCGTGGCGAGGTGTTTGCGGGGCTGGCTACCGCGTCGCCGTACCGGGTGATTGGCGGTGGCGAAGGCAAGTCGGTGGACGCTTGGCTTCCTCGGGCGGATGCCGCCAAGAGCCTGCGCCGCTTGCAGCAAGAGATGCAAATGCTGCTTTACACCCACGCGCTGACCGATTCGCGAAGCGAGCGTGGCGAGCTGGCGGTGAATTCGTTTTGGGTGAGCGGTACTGGCGTGATGACCGCCACTATGCTGGCATGGCCTGCGTCAGCAGAGATCACGCAAGTCAATACACTGCGCGATGCGGCGATGAACGGCGACTGGGCTGCGTGGGCACAAGCGTGGCAGCAGATTGACGCGAACGACTGCGCAGCGCTGCTGGCAGCCACCGCCAGCAAGCAGAATGTCACGTTGACGCTGTGCGGAGAGCGATCAGCGCAAATTTATGGCGATTTGAGTGATTTTGATGATCTTGATGATCTTGATAAATCTTACTACAAAAGTAGTAAAAATAGCCCAAAAATCGGCCAAATTAGCGTTTTCTCCCGATTTAAGAGCTTTTTGAGACCTCAGCTCTCGAATAATATCATTAGTTCGCTATGAATATAGTAGTACGCGATGTGCCGCCGCGCGCGGTGTGGGCGCTGGAGCAGGCGGGCGTTCACCCGCTGCTGGCGCGCCTGTACGCCTCGCGCGGCGTGAGTACCAAGGCGGAGCTGGAAGA
>JAYSRZ010000380.1:0-3646 GCA_043720775.1 Variovorax sp.
AAAGCGCTGGCCAAGATGAATGACAACCGCCAAGGTTCGCTATTGGATTTCATCGAAGATTTCGCTACGCGCTTTGACCAATGCCTCGCTGAATACCACACGCTCTTAACTGACAACCGCATCTGGAAGCAGCGTACGGTCGGCATCGGCATCGTCACACCCGAGCGCGCCAAAAATCTCGGCTTCACAGGCGCGATGCTGCGCGGCTCAGGCATTGCTTGGGATCTGCGTAAAAAGCGCCCGTATGACGTGTACGACCGCATGGATTTCGACATCCCCGTCGGCAAAACCGGTGATTGCTACGACCGTTACTTGGTGCGTATGGAAGAAATGAACCAATCCAATCGCATCATCAAGCAATGTGTGGCTTGGCTGAAAGACAATCCTGGTCCCGTGATTACCGACAACCACAAAGTGGCCGCACCAGACCGCGAATCGATGAAGGCCAATATGGAAGAGCTGATCCACCACTTCAAGCTTTTCACCGAAGGCTTTGCTGTGCCCGAAGGCGAAGCGTATGCAGCAGTCGAGCATCCGAAAGGCGAATTCGGCATTTACATGGTGAGCGATGGCGCGAACAAACCGTATCGCTTGAAAATCCGTGCCCCCGGCTTTGCGCACTTGGCCGCGATGGACGAAATGAGTCGTGGCCACATGATTGCTGATGCCGTGGCAGTGATCGGCACGATGGATGTGGTGTTTGGAGAAATCGACAGATGAAAACAACCACCCCCGTGGCGGCTGCTTGCCGCCCCCCCCTCAAGGGGGCAACGCTAGCGGCCTGGCAGAGCCAGTTCCGCAGCGTTTGCTGGAATAGGTTTTCTCTAGCTAGCGTAAAGGCATTTTGAGATGAGTCTTAACGCAAATACTTTAGAGCGTTTCGCGCGGGAAGTTGCTAAATACCCCGCTGATCAAAAGCAGTCCGCTGTGATGGCTTGCTTGGCTGTTGTGCAAGACGAGCAGGGCTGGGTCAGTGCTGAATCTGAAAAAGCGATTGGCGAATACTTGGGCATGCCCGTGATGGCTGTGCATGAAGTCACCACCTTCTACAACATGTACAACCAAAAACCGGTTGGCAAATACAAGCTCAATGTGTGTACGAATTTGCCTTGCCAGCTTCGCGGCGGGCAGAAAGCGCTGGAGCATGTGTGCAGTAAGCTCGGCGTTGAGCCTTATGGCACGACGAAAGACAAAATGTTTACCGTGCAGCCTAGCGAATGCTTAGGCGCTTGCGCGGACGCACCCGTGATGCTAGTGAATGACCGCAGCATGTGCAGCTTCATGAGCCACGAAAAATTGGATCAACTTCTTGACGGTCTGAAAACCGCAACACCGGCATAAAGGTTTTGTGATGACAACAGCATTCCAGATTCTTTCTCAATTCCAAGCCAAGGGAGTAGAAACCTGCTTCCATGGCCGCCACATCAATCCGCAAATCTATGCGGATCTCGATGGCAATAACTGGCGATTGAAAGATTACGTCGCGCGCGGCGGCTACCAAGCGCTTCGCAAAATCCTTGGCGTCGATGCGCAAGGCAACAAATTGCCGGTGACGCAAGATACTGAAGGTAAAGACATTCCAGCTGGCATGACAGCCGATCAAGTGATTGCTGAGCTCAAACTCTCCGCATTGCGTGGCCGTGGCGGCGCAGGCTTCCCAACCGGCTTGAAGTGGAGCTTCATGCCCCGCCAATTCCCCGGTCAGAAATACATTGTTTGCAATTCTGACGAAGGCGAGCCGGGCACTTGCAAAGACCGCGATATTTTGATGTTCAACCCGCACATCGTGATCGAAGGCATGATCATTGCGGGCTACTCGATTGGCGCAAGCGTGGGCTACAACTACATCCACGGCGAGATCTTCAAGGAGTATGAGCGTTTTGAAGAAGCTCTGAAAGAAGCGCGCGCCGCGGGCTTGCTGGGCGATAACGTCGCAGGCAGCGGCTTCAAATTCGATCTCCATGCCTTCCACGGCTTTGGCGCGTATATCTGCGGCGAAGAAACCGCATTGCTCGAATCGCTAGAAGGTAAAAAAGGCCAACCGCGCTTCAAGCCGCCATTCCCCGCAAGCTTCGGCCTCTACGGCAAGCCCACCACGATCAACAACACCGAAACTTTTGCGGCTGTGCCGTGGATCATTCGCAATGGTGGCCAAGCTTATCTCGAATGCGGCAAGCCGAACAATGGCGGCACGAAGATTTACTCCGTCTCTGGCGATGTGGAAATGCCGGGCAACTACGAAGTGCCGATGGGTACGCCGTTTGCCAAACTGCTCGAACTCGCGGGCGGCATGAAGGGCGGCAAAAAGCTTAAAGCCGTGATCCCCGGCGGCTCATCGTCTCCCGTGCTCCCCGCAGACGTGATGATGCAATGCACGATGGATTACGACTCGATTGCCAAGGCTGGCTCGATGCTCGGCTCAGGTGCGGTGATCGTGATGGATGAGTCGCGCGATATGGTCGAGAGCCTGCTGCGCCTGTCGTACTTTTACATGCACGAATCCTGTGGCCAATGCACGCCATGCCGCGAAGGCACAGGCTGGCTCTGGCGCATGGTTGATCGCATTCAACACGGCCAAGGCCGCCCCGAAGATTTGCAAAAACTCGATAACGTGGCGGAAAACATCATGGGCCGCACCATCTGCGCTCTGGGCGATGCTGCTGCGATGCCCGTTCGCGCGATGCTAAAACATTTCCGGCCAGAGTTTGCAGCGAAGATTGAAGCTGCGCAAGATACTGCTGCACGAACAGCTGTGCCCGCGTGATCGAAAGAGAAAAATGGTTGAACTAGACATCGACGGTCAGAAAGTAGAGATCACAGAAGGCAGCATGATCATGCATGCGGCTGAAAAGTGTGGCACTTATATTCCGCATTTTTGTTATCACAAGAAGCTGAGCATCGCTGCGAACTGCCGCATGTGCTTGGTGGATGTGGAGAAAGCACCGAAGCCGATGCCTGCTTGCGCCACGCCTGTGACGCAGGGCATGATCGTGCGCACGAAGAGCGATAAAGCGATCAAGGCACAGCAATCGGTGATGGAGTTTTTGCTGATCAACCATCCGCTCGATTGCCCGATTTGCGATCAAGGTGGCGAATGCCAACTGCAAGATTTGGCTGTCGGCTATGGCAAGAGCAGCTCGCGCTACGATGAAGAAAAGCGTGTGGTGGCGAATAAAGATGTCGGGCCGCTGATCAGCATGCAAGAGATGAGCCGCTGCATCCATTGCACGCGCTGCGTGCGCTTTGGCCAAGAAGTGGCTGGCGTGATGGAGCTGGGCATGAGCCATCGCGGCGAGCATGCAGAGATTGAAACCGTGGTGGGCGAGACGATTGATTCTGAGCTGTCTGGCAACATGATCGACATTTGCCCCGTGGGCGCTTTAACCAGCAAGCCTTTCCGATACAGCGCCCGCACATGGGAGCTCTCACGTCGCAAATCGGTGAGCCCGCATGATTCCACTGGCACGAATTTGATCGTGCAGGTGAAAAACAATGTGGTGATGCGCGTTGTGCCGTTTGAAAATGAAGCGGTCAATGAATGCTGGATTGCGGATCGTGATCGCTTCAGCTACGAGGCTTTGAATGGCGAAGACCGCTTGACCAAGCCGATGCTCAAGCAAGGCGGGCAGTGGAGCGAAGTGGATTG
>JAYSRZ010000381.1:0-1273 GCA_043720775.1 Variovorax sp.
CTCGCCGAAAGTCCAATCGGTGTAGCGGGCATCTGCGTCGAAGCTAGGAGCAGATGGAGCCGCAGAAGCAGATACTCCTGATTTGATAGCACTCTGCGCAGGTGATATGCCGGCGACTGGCACTTTTTGATCATTATTTTGACTTCCAGCTGTGTTCGGAGGAGCTTTTTCAACGAACTGCGACATCTGCGCCAATTGCGCAAACGCGCCCCTCGCCTGCCCGCCCAGCTCTGCCTTGATCGCCGCCAAACTGCGCCCTGCACCCAACTGCCGGCCATGCTCATCGACCACGCGGAAGTTCATGAACATGTGGGCCGCAAGCATATCGAGCTTGAAATCTGTACGCTTGATATCGACGCTAGTGGCATCTTTGCAGAGCTTGAGCAAAGCATCAATGAGCGAGCCTTTGCCAAAGGCCTCGGGGACATTCAAAATCTCAGCGAGGCGCGCCGCGCTCTCTGGCAGCGGCACGAGGCGCGAGCGAGGGCGCTGCGGCAGGCTCTTGAGCAAGGCTTGCACTTTTTGCTGCAGCATGCCGTGAACGAGCCATTCGCATCGCTCTTCATTGACCTGATTCAAAGCAAACAGCGGCAGCTCCACCGTGATGCCGTCTTTCGCGTCCCCCGGATCGTGCAAGTAAGTGGCTTTGCAATCCACGCCGCCTAAGCGCAGCAGCTTGGGAAACGCTTGGCTCGTGATGCCAGAAGCTTCATGGCGCATGAGCTCATCGCGCGAGATGTAGAGCAGCTTGGGGTTCGCGCCATGATGCGCTTTGTACCAAGCATCCAGCTCGCGCGCGCTGCACATCTCGGCCGGAAGCAGTTGATCGTAAAACGCAAAGATCAACTCTTCATCCACCAACACATCTTGCCTGCGGCTCTTGTGCTCTAGCTCCTCGACTTGGCGCACCATGCGCTGGTTGTGGGCGTAAAAAGGCAGCTTGCAATCCCACGCTTCTTTGATCTCCCCTGTGCAGCCTGCCACGAGTGCTTCGCGGATGAAGATTTCTCGCGCGGCATGCGGATCGACTCTTGAGAAATTGACTCTTCGGCCAGAATAGATCAACAGCCCATAAAGCGATGCACGCTCATACGCGAGCACATCGCCGCCGCGCTTGTCAAAATGCGGCTCCAATAATTGTTTGTTGAGCAAATGATCAGCCACTTGCTCGACCCATTTGGGCTCAATGCCGGCCACGCCCCGGCCAAAAAGCCGCGTCGTCTCCACCAGCTCTGCGCACACGATCCACTTGCCTGGCTTCTTCGATAAATTC
>JAYSRZ010000382.1:0-10431 GCA_043720775.1 Variovorax sp.
GTAGCGTTGCTCTTCTTCCAAGGTGAGCATCGGCATGCGATTGGCCGCGCTAATGTAAGCATCGATGTTGCCCAGCGAGGGCACCATGCTCATGCTGCCCCAGTTGGCGACAGCGGTGTTGTTTGATAAAGCTAAAGCTCCAGACATATTCAGAACTCCTTCTTTCATTTCTTCCATCCAGTGAGTGCGCTAAAACAGCGGGTTTTCACGGGGTTGCATGCAATATTAGCACTCTTCTTAGGAGAGTGCTAAATGAAAAAGTTCAATGACCTTGATGGTTACTGACTATTGGGTCATTTTCACTCTGTCTGGCAATTTGACAGTTCTTAGTATATTTTTTAAGCGAAAAGTGCAGTTAGCCGGCGTATGTATTGCGCAGAGTGCTATTGAATTCGTAGTGTTTGCATGTCTGCCGTTTGACGCCGCTTTGTGTACCTGCGTCGTACCATCGGGCATTTGCCTCAGCAAATTTTTTGAAAACACACGCGATGGCGGTTATTTCAATCAAACCGCTTCCCCACGCGCCTTCCAAAAAATTTCTGATTCAAACGCCCAATGGTTTCCGCTGGGGAGATGGTTGGATGACGTTTGGAAAACACTTGAAGTAAACACTCTTCTTGCGAGTGGGCTTCTCTAATCTTTGTTCTGCGCTCAGGGAGGAGGGGGCAATCGCTTCACAAATCCTAGTCTTTGCGCGAACCTGACTAGTTGCGGCTTGAATGGACTCAGTACGAGAGCAGCAAGCGCTAAAACGGCAGCACTTGCAATGACGAAAAAGCCTAAGGCCATGAAGAACATCCATGCGGTATGGGTTGCGTTAGCGGCACCCTGCGCTCCCCACGTCGCGAATACGATCCCTGCAACCAATAGAACTGCCAGCCACGATCGACCGCGTGCTTTAATGATTTGCACCACAGCGATCGCTAAGCCTATCAGACCAAAGCATGCTAGCGGAAAGATGAAAGGTTCTGAACCCATGTTGAATCTCAAACTCTAAGGTATTTAGTTTACGGCGATTTGTATCCAAGCGGTCTGAGATTAGCTATCGTGCAATCCTCTGAAGGTCGGCACTATTTCCAGCGGAAACCATTGGGCGTTTGAATCAGAAATTTTTTGGAAGGCGCGTGGGCAGGGCGGTTGGCGCGCTACAAAACTGAATCGCGTGTGTTTTCAAAAAATTTGCTGAGGCAAATGCTCGATGGTACGACGCAGGTACACAAGGTCGCGTGAAACTGCAGCGCACCAACCGTTCGCCCTTCGACACGCTCAGGACAGGCCAGGCTCAGGGCGAACGATTGAAGACTACTAATTCAATAGCACTCTACGCAATAAATACGCCGGCGATAAGTCAAAAAAGCATTGAATTACAGCAGAACGCCTATTTCGCCCGTTTTAGCTAAAATAGCTGAAATATTGACAGGAGAACCACCATGCAAGTCACCGCCACCGAAGCTAAAAACCGATTTGGGCAGATGCTCGATGCCTGCCAAGCAGAGCCTGTGATTATTGAAAAATCGGGGCGCAGGCATAGCGTGCTTGTGTCGATGCGGGAGTATCAGTTGCTGAGCAAAAACAGAGACAGAAGAGCTATTGACGACGAAGACAGCGACATTCGCAATGCTGCCGATCCGGGCAAGGCGTTTTATGCGAAATACAAGGAGTGGGTGGATTGGCAAAATGATTTGATCGATAAACACGGGATTTGGAGTGACGGCTTGGTGGAGTGGCAATCTGGCAGTGTTGATGGCGATGATTCATCAGACGCAGTGCGCAAGGTGGCTTGATGGCGCAGTACGATGTTTATCCCAATCCAAACGTGGGCTACCGTCAGTTTTTCCCCTTCGTAGTTGATGTGCAGCATAACGCGCTGAGTCTTGCAAAATCTCGGTTGACGATGCCTTTGGCTAAATTCAGTGCAAAAGCCCAACCGCCCGGTCAATTGCCTCAGCGCTTGATGCCAGCCTTAGAAATAGAAGGCGAAAACTTAATGTTGATGCCGCATTTAGCAGCGTCATTGAATGCAAGTATTTTGAAGAAGCCCATCGCTAACTTGGCCGCTAAGGCTTTCGAGATTCAGTCTGGATTGGATGCGGTGCTGTCTGGTGTCTAAAAAATCATAAAAACAAAAGGCTCCCTTGGGAGCCTTTGTTGTTTGTGGCAAGAGTGAAATCAAGCCGAGTTTTAAGCAGTAATGGTTTGGTCTACAAACGCGGTGAGTTGCGCTTTGCTGAGTGCGCCAACTTTCGTGGCGGCGAGCTGGCCTTTGTTGAAGATCATGAGGGTGGGGATGCCGCGTATGCCGAATTTGGCCGGCACGTCGCGGTTTTCGTCCACGTTGAGTTTGGCGATTTGCAGTTTGCCGTTGTAGGCAGCAGCGAGCTCGTCCAGCGCTGGGGCGATGGCTTTGCAGGGGCCGCACCATTCAGCCCAGAAATCGACCAAGACGGGCTTGTCGGCTTGCAAGACGTCGGCTTCGAAGGATGCGTCGGAGATGTGTTTGATGAGGTCGCTGGCCATGGTATTTCTCGCTAAGTTGGGTTTGGGTAGGTCGGGCAGTGCCGACTCACATTACAGTGTGGGCATTGTGACAGAAACCAAGAAATATCGAGTTCGAGCTATGCGGGCCATGCAGGCGCTCTGGCTATGAGCGGCATAGGCAAACTCAATAGCTGGGCTGGGCTTTGGGAGCAAGTGCGCGGCCACATGCATGCAGTAGGTGCGCATCCGGCGCAGACGGTTGTGTTGTTGCCATTTTTTCAGCTGCAGGCAGTGGCTCGAGGAACTTGGGCGGAGTCTGAGGCTGGCAAAAGCAGTGGTTTCTCGCCGCGCATCGAGACGACCACCAGTTGGCAGCGGCGCACTTCGCATTTCGCGCCTGATGCGCTGGATGTGAGCTTTGATGCGGCTTTGGATGCGGTGCGGGCGCGGGGCTGGCTCTCTCGCGCGGGTTTGAAGGATCACAGCGCGTTGCTTACTCCCCGATTGGTGGAAGCTGCGCAGCAACTGGGCGCTTTGGCAGCAGCGATTGAGCCGGGCAAACGTGCTGCTTGGGCCTCTAGGCTGCGTGATGTGGTCAATGTTGGCGCAGAAGCTTTTGCAAACTACGAAGCAGCTGTTTCGCGCATTGCGCTGGAATGGGCGGCGGCATCCAGCTACGCGGGCGATGTGTTGTTTGACGCGGCGCTGAGCGATCAGTTGCAAGCTCTAGTTGTCGTGCGCGGGGTGCAGCGCAATGCGCTTTCTGAGCATTTGGTGCATCAGCTAGGGGAGAAGGCGTTGATGCTTGATCTGCCGCAAAGCGAATGCGGCCAAGTGAGCTTGCAAACGGCCGACGATATGGAAGATGAGGCGCAGCGGGCGGCGGCTTGCATCTTGGCGCATCTAGCCGCTGGGCGCTTTCCAGTGGCTCTGCCGGCGATTGATCGATTGGCCGCGCGGCGCATCAGCGCGATGCTCAGCGAGCGCGGTATTTCCGTGCTGGATGAGACGGGCTGGAAGCTCTCGACCACGCGCGCTGCGGGCAACTTGATGAGCTTGCTGCGTGCGGCATCTATTCATGCCACGTGGGATGAGCAGCTTGACTGGCTGAAACACTGCGATGTGGATCAAGCGCTCGTGCAGCGCTTTGAGCATGCGCTTCGTAAGCAAAATGGCCAAGTAGCCGGCATACATACTGCGCAGAGTGCTATTGAATTCATAGTGAACGAGATGAGCTTGCCGTGGCCGCAGTTGCTGGCCAACTTGCGGCGTGATCGAAGCTTGATGGATTGGCTGCGTGATTTTCAAACAGCTTTGCAGATCAGCGGGCAATGGGCGCATTTGCGAAGCGATGCAGCGGGCGAGCAAATCATCAAGGCGCTGCATTGGGGCTCGCCCGATGCGCAAATCATTTTGCAAAGCGATGCTTCGCGCATGAGCCTCGGCGAATTTTCCACTTGGGTGCAAACGGCGCTGGAGGGTGCGAGCTTTAAGCCAACTTTGCCTGCAGGCGAGCCGCAAGTGGTGATCTTGCCGCTGGCGCAATTGGCTGCGCGGCCATTTGCAGCTGCGGTGATAGCGGGCTGTGACGAGCTGCGCTTGCCGGCTGCGCCAGATTTGCAGGGCGATTGGACGGCGGCGCAGCGGATTGCGCTTGGGCTGCCTAGCCGCGAAGCGCTGGCGCTGGAGCAACTGGATGTGTGGCAAAGGGCATTGCAAGTGCCCTACGTGGATGTGCTTTGGCGGCTCTCCGAGAGCGATGAACCGCTGCAAGCGAGCCCGCTTTTGCGAGCTTGGCTGCGTGACAACACACCATTAGCAGGCGCAGATGCAAGACAAGTGCGCGAGGTGCAGGCGCAGCCTGCTGCCATGCCTGCGCCGCCCGGCGATGCGCTTTTAAAAGATGGAGCGATCTCGTTATCTGCCAGCAGTTATCAAGATTTGCGCGCTTGCCCTTATCGTTACTTTGCGTTGCGCCTCTTGGGGCTGCAAGAGGCGCAGGAGCTGGATGAGGCGGTATCCAAACGCGATTTTGGCGCTTGGCTGCACGCGGTGCTTTCTGATTTTCATGAGCAGCGTTTGCGGGAGAGCGATGCGCAAATGGATCGCGCGTTGCTCGATACCTGCGCTTTGAAAAGGCAGCAAGACATGCTCTCTGATGAAGCGGGCGCGTTGGATGCGGGCTTCGTGCCGTTTGCCGCGAGTTGGCCGCAGGTGCGGGAGAGTTATTTGCTGTGGCTGGCCAAGCATGAGGCTGAGAGCTGGCGCTTTGAGAGCAGTGAGCTGGATGCACGGCGCGAGCTTGACGCATCTGTTGTGCTCAAAGGCCGGCTAGATCGCGTTGATGTTTTAGGTGGCTCCGGGGCGCAAAGCTATGCAGTGATTGACTACAAAACAGAGAGCGATGCATCGCTCAAGATGCGCGTGGCTGATCCGCTGGAGGACACGCAGCTTGTGTTTTATGCCGCTCTCCTTGGGAAAGATTCTGTGCACGCGTCTTATCTTGGCTTGGGCGAGAAAGAGGCGAAAGAAGTGCCGCAAAAATCAGTCAATGAAGCGCTGCCTTTGCTTCTTCAAGGCGTACAAATCGATTCTGAGCGCATCGCTTTGGGCCACGGGCTGCCTGCGCTGGGCGAAGGCAAAGCCTGCGAGTATTGCGCAGCGCGGGGCTTGTGTCGCAGAGATTTCTGGGCTGAGAGCGCATGAGCAACCAACATACGCCTGCCTATGCGCTTGACGGCAAGCCATGCACGGCAGAGGCCTTTTATGCAGTAGCTTGCGATCCTCAAAGGCATGTCGTCGTGCAGGCTTGCGCGGGCGCTGGCAAGACTTGGATGCTCGTCTCGCGCATCGTGCGGGCCCTGCTGGATGGCGCGAAGCCACATGAAATCTTAGCGATCACGTTTACGAAAAAGGCTGCTGGCGAAATGCGGCAGCGGCTGCAAGAATGGCTGCATGATTTCTCGGAGATGAATGATGATGAGTTGCTGCAAGAGCTCATCATCAGAGGAATTTCAAGAGAAAGTGCCCAGTTGCCGGCATCTAATCTGCGTGAGGCGCTATCAAATTTATATCAAACCACATTGCTTGATCCGCGCTCGGTGCAGATCCGCACGTTTCACAGTTGGTTTGCGCAGCTACTGCGTGGTGCGCCTTTGTCGGTCATCGAGGCGATGGGATTGCCTTCGCTCTATGAGCTTTTGGAGGATGACGCACAAGCGATTGAACTCGTGTGGCCGCGCTTCTATGAGCTGCTGCAAAAGGATGCGGCGCTGTATGCGGTGTATTGCGCGGCGGTGGCCGATGTGGGCCGCGTGAGTTTAGAAACGGCGCTAACGCATGCGATCAAGAAGCGCGTGGAGTTTGAGCTGGCAGACAAGGCGGGCGTGGTGGGCAGCAGCATTGCGCCTTTTGGCAATAGCTACTCCGCGTTTGCGCATTTGGATGAGCCGCTGGATAAGTTGATTGAATCGCAGGTGATGCTCATGCAAGCAGGCAAGCTGCTTGCTGCTGCGCCGCAGAAGAGCTACGCCGCCAAAGGCGCGGAGCTGATCGACGCATTGCAGGCGCAGCGCTGGCGCGATGTGCCGGTGTGTCTGCTTACCAAAGAAGGCGAGCTGCGCAAGCTCTCCGACAAGATTGATGGCATCGAGAGCATTCGCGAGATGCAAGATCTTTGCGTGCAGGTGGCGGTTGCGCAGCAGCATCACGCGGCATGGCTGCATCAAAGCCGCATGGCGCAGTTGATGCGCTCGCTCGTCACATGTTTTGCAGAGCTCAAGCGCCAGCGCGGCTGGGTCGATATGGGTGATTTAGAAAATGCCGCGTTGCATTTGCTGCAAGACGAGCAGATCTCGGGTTGGGTGCAGCAGCGTTTGGATTCGCAAATTCGCCATGTGCTGATGGATGAGTTTCAAGACACGAATCCGCTGCAATGGCAGGCGCTGCAAAGCTGGCTCTCTGGCTATGCGGGCGCGGGGAGCGCCAACACGCCAAGCGTCTTCATCGTGGGCGATGCGAAGCAAAGCATTTATCGCTTTCGCCGCGCCGAGCCGCAAGTGTTTGAGGCGGCCACGCGCTTTGTTTGCGATGGGTTGCAGGGCAGTTTGCTCACCTGCGATCACACGCGGAGAAATGCATTGGGTGTGATCGGCGTGGTGAATGCTGTGATGGCGCAAGCTGCGCAGGAAAGCGACTATCCATTTCGTGCGCACACGACGGGCAGCGAAGCGCAGGGCAGCGTACTGCGTTTGCCACTCGCACCGCGCCCTACGAAGTTGATTGCTGACGATGCGATGCATTGGCGAGACACATTGACCGAGCCGCGCGACGAGCCGGGTGAAAAAGCGGTGGATGCGGAATGCGCATTAGCAGCGCGATGGGTGGCGGGCCTCATTTCTCGCGGCGCGAAGCCGGGCAGCGTGATGATTTTGGCGAGAAAAAGAGATCGCTTGAACCGCATGCGCGATGCGCTTCGAGCCTCAGGCGTGCCCAGCCAGATCACGGAAAAAAGTGCGTTGATCGATCAGCCCGATGTGCAAGACGTGGTGGCGCTGCTTGATGCGCTCGTCTCGCCGAGCAACGATCTGGCATTGGCGCAAGCACTCAAATCGCCGCTGTTCGGATGGAGCGATGCGCAGCTCGTTGAGTTGGCGCGAGAAGTGCAATTTGCAAAGCTGTCCGAACCGGAAAGAGCCGCGCCTGCGTGGTTTGATACGCTATTAAATTATGAGCACTCTACGCAGTATTTACGACAGCTAGATGCCGATATCGCCCAAAAAATAGCCCAGCAACTGCTGCAATGCCAGCAATGGCTTCGGCAGCTCCCGCCGCATGATGCGCTGTCTGCCATCTACGATTTGCTCGACGTGCAGGCGAGGTTTGGCGCTGCATCGCCGCCAGCATTGAGAGAGCGTGTGCGCAGCAGTCTGCAAGCGCTGCTCGCTGCCGCATTGCAAGCCAGCGGCGGAAGATTTCTCACGCCGCATGCGTGGGTGCGTCAGCTTAAAAGCGCCCATCTCAAAACGCCGCAAGCCTCCGCCTTAGATGCCGTGCGCCTCATGACCGTGCATGGCGCCAAAGGCTTGGAGGCCGATACCGTGCTCTTGCTCGATTGCAACACGGCAAATCGAAAAGCCACCACGCTCGATGTGTTGGTCGATTGGCCGGGCGAGCAAGCTGCGCCGAGCACATTCGCTTTTTTACGCAGCGAAGCCAATGCGCCCGCCAGCTTGCTTGGCGCTTTGCACCATGAGCAAGCGCAGCGCGAGCGCGAGGAAATCAATGCACTCTACGTGAGCATGACGCGAGCGCGCGATCAGCTCGTCATCAGCGGCCATGAAGTGGCTAAGCCTGCGGAAAATAATCCGTGGAAGCGATTTGAAGCCTTGGGTGACAGAATAGAAGAGGCATGGCACGGCGATTTTGCGCAAGCTGCGCCGCAGAGCAGCGCGGCAGCAACACGCGATGCTACTTTCTCTATAAAAATTTTGCCAAATATGCCAAATATGCCAAATATACCAAATATGCCAAATATGCCAAATATGCCAATAGCCTTCATAGATACTGCGCAGAGTGCTACTGAATTCATAGTAAAGCCCGCGCCAAGCGATGCAGCTCGCATTGGCATTTGCATGCATCGTTTGCTGGAGCTCTACAAACCAAGCGTAGGCGCAGACGTAGATTTAAGCGCCATCGCTTCTAGCATTGGCGCAAGTTTCGATTTGAATGCAGAGCAATCCTCGCAAGCTCTGCAAGCCGCGCAAACGATTCTGAGTGGCGAGGCCAGCTGGGCATGGGATGCTGCTGTGACTGACTGGCAAGCCAATGAAGTCGAGCTGTTTAGCAAAGGCAAAATTCTGCGCATTGACCGTCTCATCAGACATGCGGCCACACAAACTTGGTGGGTGCTAGATTTCAAATCCAATGCAGCCCCGCAGCGCATTCCCGAGCTTCAGGAGCAGCTTGCGCAATACCAAAAGGCTGTTCAACAAGCCCACCCGCAGCAAAGCGTCAAAGCGGCTTTCATCACTGCGCAGGGTGCGCTGATTGAAATCTGACACACTCTAGCCTCCAAATTCCGTTTGCACTGAGCTTGGCCTCTCCTGAGCTTGTCGAAGGGTCGAAGTCCCTCCCACCAAACATGCTCTTTTCCTCGCCACCGTTGCAACTCGCCCCCGATGTTTGGCTGCTCAAGCAGTTCGCGTCAAACGCTGAGTTAACGCTGCACATCCAAGCCATAGCCGCGCAAGCTGCCTTTCGCTACTACCAAGTGCCCGGCGGCAAGCGCATGTCAGTCGCCATGACGAGTTGCGGCGCACTGGGCTGGATGAGCGACGAGCAAGGCTACAGATATTCGCCCGTCGATCCGCTCAAGCAAATCGCCTGGCCCGAGATGCCGCTCGCATTCATGCAGCTCGCAAGCGATGCCGCAAGCGCATGTGGATGGGCAAATTTCAAGCCCGACGCCTGCCTCATCAACCGATACGAAGGCGGCGCCAGCATGGGCCTGCATCAAGATCGCGATGAGCAAGATTTAAGCGCTCCAATCGTCTCCGTATCGCTCGGCGCAACCGCCAAATTCATCCTCGGCGGCCTTCGCCGCACAGATCCCGTGCAATCCATCGACTTGCACGATGGCGACGTTCTCGTGTGGGGCGGCAAAGCCCGCTTGGTCTTCCACGGCGTGCGCCCCTTGCCCAAAGACAGCAGCGTCCGCTGGAACCTCACGTTCCGCAAAGCTGGCAAGTAAAAGTAAAAGTAAAAACAAAAACGGAAAACGGAAAACAAAAAAGCGTCTGATCCCAGACGCTTTTTCAAAAAAGGTGACGAGCCTTGACCCCGGCACTGACTCTACAGTTAGGGCTGCTTGGTTCCCCATCTGACCCGGTTGGCCGCTTCACCATGCGGGAAGGCCCGTCAACTCTATTGTAAGGCTTGGGGCCTGTGAGCTCACTCGGACATTGTGCTGATTCATAATGATTTCCATGTCTGATATCCCCAATTTTGAATCAAAGCGTTTGCTGCTGCGGCCTTTTCGAAATGAAGACTTCGAGCCGATGGCGCAGTTCTTTGCATCCGAAGTCTCGCGCCCCTACGGCGGCCCTTGCTCGCGCGATGAGGCTTGGCGCAAGTTTGCGGTGTATTCGGGGCATTGGGTGTTGCGCGGGTATGGGCCTTGGGCGCTGCAATCTAAAGACACAGGCGAGTTTGTGGGGCTATGCGGCATGTGGTTTCCCGAAGGTTTCCCAGAGCCGGAGATTTCTTGGGCACTCGTGCCGGGGCAGCATGGCAAAGGCTATGCGACGGAAGCCGCACGGCGGGCTTTGCAGGCAGCTTATGAAGATTTTGGCTGGAAGACAGCAGTTAGCGTGATCGCTACTGATAACGCGGCCTCACACGCTGTGGCGCAGCGCTTGGGCGCGAAGGTAGAAAGCAGTATTGCGTTTCGTGGCGGCCAAGCGGATGTGTATCGGCATCTCACTCTGGATGCATTGAAGCTACAAAAAATAAAGCAATTTAGGCAGGTAGCCGGCGTGTTTATTGCGTGAAGTGCTATGAATTTAATAGTTTGCTACGACGCGCTAAATACTTTAACCCGCTGCGTGATGGGTCTGAAAAAACGAAGCCTTCCTCGGTCGGGCGCGGCCAATCATGCAATCGTCGCTAAAAAGGACAGCAGCTCGGCGTATCCCGCACAGAGCGCTAAAAAGGAAGGCCTCGGCTTTTTCGGGCACGTCACGTAGCAGGCAAGCGGGTTGTGCCCAACAGTCGAATGCCAATCCGTAAAAAAAAGCCGCCAAGTTTTGCAACCGGCGGCTTTTCTGGGAAGTAGAAATTAGCTTATTTCAGCTTAACTTCTTTGTATTCCACATGCTTGCGAGCTTTTGGATCAAATTTCATGATCGTCATTTTCTCGGGCATGGTTTTTTTGTTTTTCGTGGTCGTGTAGAA
>JAYSRZ010000383.1:0-1262 GCA_043720775.1 Variovorax sp.
AGACGAAGTGATCGTCACGCTGACCGATAAGCGCGAGCTCAAGGCAAAAATCATCGGCGCAGACAAGCGCACCGATGTGGCTGTGATCAAGATCGAAGCAACCGGTTTGCCGGCCGTAAAAATCGGCGATATCAATCGCCTGCGCGTGGGCGAATGGGTGATGGCGATTGGCTCGCCGTTTGGTTTGGAGAATACCGTGACCGCCGGCATCGTGAGCGCCAAAGGCCGCGATACGGGTGATTTCTTGCCCTTCATTCAAACCGATGTGGCGATCAACCCTGGCAACTCGGGCGGCCCGCTGCTGAATTTGCGCGGTGAAGTCGTCGGCATCAACAGCCAAATTTATTCTCGCTCGGGCAGCTTCCAAGGCATCTCGTTTGCGATTCCGATTGACGAAGCCGTGCGCGTGAGCGATCAGCTACGCTCAACCGGCCGTGTGGTGCGCAGCCGCATTGGTGTACAAATTGGTGAGGTGAGCAAAGAGATTGCCGAATCGATTGGCTTGCCTAAGCCTGCCGGTGCGCTCGTGCGCTCAGTAGAAGCCGATGCGCCGGCTGCGAAAGCGGGCGTGGAAGCGGGCGATGTGATCACGAAGTTTGATGGCAAAGTGATTGAAAAATCATCCGATCTGCCGCGCATTGTGGGCGGCACGAAGCCGGGCACGAAGAGCACGATCACGGTATTTCGCCGTGGCCAAAGCCGCGATTTGAGCGTCACTTTGGTGGAGATTCCAGCTGAGACGGTTGCCGTTAAGAAGGCCGTTGCGCCTACTGAGCCGCCCAAGCCCACGGGCGCAGGTCAAACGGTGGGCTTGGCTGTGGCTGAGCTGACCGATGCACAAAAGAAAGAGCTCAAGCTCAAAGGCGGCGTGCGCGTGACGGTGGCGACTGAAGCCTCTGCACGCGCCGGTTTGCGCGAAGGCGATGTGATTGTGGCAGTTGCGAATACGGAAGTGAATACCGTGGCTGAGTTTGATGCGGCATTGTCTAAAGCAGATCGCAGCAAGCCAATCAATGTGTTGTTCCGCCGGGGTGAGATGGCGCAGTTTGCATTGATTCGGGCTCGATAACTTTCTCTTTCACTCGCTCGGGGAGGTCTTCGCTGGCCGACTGCGCTTGGGCTATTTCCCTGCGCTCGTGTCCTCCGCCTACGGCTCCCCCTTTTCCTCGCCGCGAGAAACAGCCTAAGCGCTGCCATAGCCTAGTCGGCGAGCTAAAACTTTCGCCCAAACGCAATCAGTCAAGCTTGAATATCTGAGCGTT
>JAYSRZ010000384.1:0-3608 GCA_043720775.1 Variovorax sp.
GGCGAGATCACCACCAATGCGAACGTCGATTACATCCAAACCGCCCGCGACACCATCCAGCGCATTGGCTACGACAACACCGATTACGGCATTGACTACAAAGGCTGCGCCGTGATGGTTTGCTACGACAAGCAGAGCAACGACATCGCCCAAGGCGTGGATCAAGCTAGCGATGATCATCTGAACACTGGCGCTGGTGACCAAGGCTTGATGTTTGGCTACGCTTGCGATGAAACGCCTGACTTGATGCCCGCGCCGATTTATTACGCTCATCGCTTGGTCGAGCGCCAAGCGCAATTGCGCAAGAGCGGCAAACTGCCTTTTCTGCGCCCTGATGCCAAGAGCCAAGTCACAATGCGTTATGTGGATGGCAAGCCCCACAGCATCGACACCGTGGTGCTCTCCACGCAGCACGATCCCGATCAAAGCATCGATATGAAGACGCTCAAGCCCAGCTTTTATGAAGCGGTGATTGAAGAGATCATCAAGCCGGTGTTGCCCAAAGAATGGCTGATCAACACCAAGTATTTGATCAACCCCACCGGCCGTTTCGTCATCGGCGGCCCGCAGGGCGATTGCGGCCTCACAGGCCGAAAAATCATTGTAGATACCTATGGCGGCGCATGCCCTCACGGCGGCGGTGCATTCTCTGGCAAAGATCCCTCAAAGGTCGATCGCTCAGCAGCTTATGCCGCTCGCTATGTGGCTAAAAACGTGGTGGCCGCCGGTCTGGCCAAGCAATGCCAAGTGCAGGTGGCCTACGCGATTGGCGTGGCCAAGCCGATGAACATCACGGTGTACACCGAAGGCACTGGTGTGATCAGCGATGACAAACTTTCCGCCTTGGTTGCCGAGCATTTTGATCTGCGCCCCAAAGGTATCATCCAAATGCTCGATTTGCTACGCCCGATCTATCAAAAGACGGCAGCTTATGGCCACTTTGGCCGCGACGAGCCCGAGTTCACTTGGGAGCGCACGGATAAGGCGGCAGCGCTGCGCGCAGCGGCTGGTTTGAAGTAAGCGCAGCGCTTATCAAACAGCGTAGTACGACGGGCTTTGTGCTCGAAGTACTGCGCTTTTTTTCGCCCATGCATGAGGCAGATTAGAGCCAATCCAAGGCGTTGTGCGAGAAGACCCGCTTGACGTCGTGGCGTCCAAGCGCGATATTCAGATATTTGTATTTAACTGTTGATGCGAGTTTTTTTGAGCAACTTACCTGATAGCTTTTCGCAGTCATGATCCAGCGGCGTGCTTTTTTCATCCAATGCGCAGCCAGCGCAGTAGCTACTGCAGCGACAGGTCGATTGGCGGCGCAGACCTTTCGACACGATCCTTTTCTTCTGGGTGTGGCTTCTGGTTCACCTTCAGTCGATGGCATGGTTCTGTGGACGCGTTTGATGGCATCGGTAGTGGGCGAGCCCTTGCCTGCTGTACCGATTGAAGTGAGATGGGAGCTGGCGAGCGATCCCCAATTCAAGCGGATCGTCAAAGCCGGTGTGGAATTTGCAGAGCCACATTTTGCGCACACCGTTCATGTGGAAGTTAGTGGCCTAGAGCCTGCATCGCATGCGTTGAAAAGTGTTTTTTACTGGTATCGATTTATCGCGGGCGATGCAATCAGCCCCGTGGGTCGCACGCGCGCCTTGCCGCGTTCGCAAGCGCGTGAGCCGCTCACCCTTGCGTTGGCCTCATGTCAAAACTATGAACATGGCTATTTCACTGCCTATCGCCATATGGCGAAAGAAGAGTTGGATGTCGTGCTGTTTGTGGGTGACTACATCTACGAATACGGCATGACGCCCAACCGAACGCGCCAGCACGACAGCCCCACGGTGCAATCTTTGGATGAGTATCGTGCACGCTATGCCTTGTATAAATCTGATGCGGATTTGCAAGCCGCGCATGCGGCATTTCCATGGATCGTGACTTGGGATGATCACGAACTGGAAAACGATTATGCTAACGATCGATCTCCCTCAGATCGGGGTGCGCAATTCATGCGCAAACGCGCTGCCGCTTACCGTGCTTATTGGGAGCATATGCCGCTGCGCAAAGCGCAAATGCCAGTGGGAGATCAGGCGCAAATGTACCGCCGCTACGCATGGGGGCAAACGGCGAATTTGCATATGCTTGATGTGCGCCAATACCGTGATTACCACGTGTGTACGCCAGAGACCCAAGGCGGCTCACGCACGATCACTGACCAAAATTGCCCGGAACGCTTGAGCCAATCATCGAGTTTGTTGGGCGTGCAGCAGGAAGCTTGGCTATCCAACGCAATTGCACAGAGCCAGACGAGCTTTAATATTGTGGGGCAGGCATCCATCATGGCGCAGATGCGCATGCCGGCCAACCGCGCTCCCGAGACGACAACTGCCGATGGTTTGTGGAACGATAGCTGGGACGGCTACCCGCAGGCACGCCAGCGCGCCTTAGAGCAGTGGGCGCAGAAAAAAAACGTTATCTCACTCGGCGGTGATGTGCATGCGACCTATATCAATCATTTGGTGAGCAACTTTGATGATCCAAAATCACCGATTTTGGCCACCGAAATTGTGGGCACTTCCATTAGCAGCCCGAGTTGGCCGCAAGCCGCTACGGAGCGCATCATCGGCTTCAACCCCCACATGCAATTTGGCAAAAGCGATCTGCGTGGCTACACAGTCGTGCGCGTTGATGAGAAGCTGGCCACTGTGATGCCTCACGTCATTGACAATGCGCGCGTGCGCGAATCAACGCTTTCTACGGCTGCTCAATTTGTGATTGAATCGGCACGGCCGGGTGCTCAGCGGGTTTGATTTTTCGGGCGATGGTATTGCGGCGGCTTGGAACGGAGGCCACGACAGAGCAAATGAGGGCGGCCAAATAAGGCAGCGCTTGCAGCCCCAGCATCGCAATCCAAAGCAGCGATTCCATCTGATCTGCTGGTCGTGTCAAGCCAACCGCTGCAATGGCCGTGAGTAACGCGCTCAGGAGCAAAATTTCTTCGCGCGACGCCGCCAGAGCCCAAGTCGCTTTCCGCTTGACCGAGAGCGTGGCAGAAAATTCATCGCCTTTTGCGGTGATGTGAAAGATACCGGCCCGCGCGAACAAGCCCGCCAACACGCCGCGCGCAATCGCATGTGACAAACCCATGCCAGCCACCGATGCCCCTAAGATATCGCCGAAAGAGCATGGCACGCGCCGCCAATACAGCAAGGGCCCAATGATCAGCTTGATACAGCAAAACATGGCTAGCGGCATCACAAGCAGCAGCACTGGGGGAGAAAAATAATGCGGCAAGGCCAACATTCCTATCGTCCAAAGCAAGGCGCCACCCACAAAGATCAAATGCAGGGCATCCCCCAGCCAAGGCAGCCAGCCTGCGACGAAGTGATAGCGCTGGCCTGCGCTAAGGCGTTGCTGCACAGTCTCAAGAGCGGCGGGTGGCTTGGCTACAAGCCAGCCCCATCCCAGCAAAGCACGCCAATGGGCTTTGAAGATTTGCATGCCGCCTTGCGCCCAGCGATGCCGTTGCTTTTTGAAAGCACCGAAATCATCCGGTGTGAGGCCCTCGCCCATCACGGCATCCACATAGATGGTGCGCAAATTTTGCTGCATCAAGCGCA
>JAYSRZ010000385.1:0-1256 GCA_043720775.1 Variovorax sp.
GCGCCGCTGGTGCCTAAGCTGGTTGAGCAGCAAAAGGGGAGATTTTTAGAGCGATTCAAAGACGCCATGGCGCTGGCCGACGGCAAGGCCTTGCCTGAAATTGCGCATGACCGCGCTTTGGCTGAGGCCACTGCGTTTGCCATGCGAATTGACGTGTCAGAAGAGATTTCTCGACTGACGTCACACCTGGACGAGATTGAACGCTTGCTCGATAGCGGCGGCGAGCTGGGCAAACGCCTGGATTTTCTGACTCAGGAACTGCACCGCGAGGCCAACACGCTGGGGTCCAAATCAGCGTCGCTCGAACTCACCCAAATATCTGTCGAGATGAAAGTGCTAATCGAGCAAGTGCGCGAGCAGGTGCAAAACATCGAATGACGCAAGGCACCTTGATTAACCCCGCATCGAAAAGGCAAGGCTAGGCACGCTATGGACTACCCCGGAAATCTGTTTGTAGTGGCCGCGCCCAGCGGTGCGGGTAAATCAAGCCTGGTCAAAGCGCTGATGGAAATTGATTCGCGTATTCAACCCGCTGTGTCGCACACCACGCGCCCGCCGCGTGGCCAGGAAAAGCATGGGCGCGAGTATTTTTTTGTATCTCAGCAAGAGTTTGACGCGATGGTGTTGCGCGATTCGTTTTTAGAGTGGGCCAATGTGCACGGGCATCGCTACGGCACGTCGCGGCAAGCTATTGAAGAGCGGATGGCGCAAGGCGCTGACGTTATTTTGGAAATTGACTTTCAGGGTGCAATCAATATCAAGCGAATTTTCGCTAACGCGGTGTTGATTTTTGTTTTGCCACCAAGCTGGGAAGAACTCCGCTCGCGCCTGCAGCGTCGCGGGGAAGACACGGCCGAAGTCATTGAGCTGCGCCTTGAAAATGCGGCGCTTGAGATGTCGCAGGCCCGAGAATTCGACTTCGTTATAATTAACGAGTTGTTTGAACGCGCAGTTTTCGACCTGAAAACCATCGTGCATGCGCAGCGGCTGAAGTTCGCCGCCCAGCGTATTGCCCGGGCTGAGACCTTTGCAGCCCTTCAAATCCCTTAAAACCGATTAAGTATCGATCTGACTGGAGTAAATCATGGCCCGTATCACTGTTGAAGATTGCCTAGAAAAAATTCCCAATCGCTTTCAGCTGGTGCTGGCTGCAACCTACCGCGCCCGCATGTTAAGCCAAGGTCACGCTGCCAAAATCGAAAGCAAGAACAAGCCTGCCGTTACAGCGCTGCGCGAAATTGCCGAAGGCAAAGTGG
>JAYSRZ010000386.1:0-1256 GCA_043720775.1 Variovorax sp.
CGGTGGGCGGTCACCTCGCGGAGCGCGATCATCGCCACGTGGGCCACGGTCATCCCCACGCGGGCCACGATCATTGCGATCACCACCACGGTAGCCGCCGCGATCACCGCCACGATCCGAGCGCTCACGGAATTCGCGCGGTGCTGGCTCCACATAACCTTCTGGCTTGTCCATCAAAGCCTTCATCGAGAGCTTCACGCGACCTTTGTCATCCGTCTCGAGCGCTTTGACGCGCACGATTTGGCCTTCTTGCAAATAGTCTTCCACTTTCTCCACGCGCTCGAAGGCGATCTGGCTGATGTGCAGCAAGCCGTCTTTGCCAGGCAGCAAATTGATCAACGCGCCGAATTCCAAAATCTTCGTCACGGGGCCTTCATAGATCTTGCCCACTTCGACTTCCGCCGTGATCTCGGTGATGCGCTGCTTGGCGATCTCTGCTTTGGCAGCCTCGGTAGAAGCAATCGTGATCGTGCCATCTTCGCTGATGTCAATCGTGCAACCGGTCTCTTCCGTCAACGCGCGAATTGTGGCACCGCCTTTGCCGATCACATCACGAATCTTCTCAGGATTGATCTTCATCGTGTACAGGCGCGGCGCGAAATCGCTCACCTCTGTGTTGGCCACAGCCATCGCTTCTTGCATCTTGCCGAGGATGTGCATGCGGGCTTCTTTGGCTTGCGCGAGAGCGACCTGCATGATCTCTTTGGTGATGCCTTGGATTTTGATATCCATCTGCAGCGCAGTCACGCCATGCGTCGTGCCGGCCACTTTGAAATCCATATCGCCGAGGTGATCTTCGTCGCCCAAAATATCGGTCAACACAGCGAAGCGATTGCCATCTTTGATCAGACCCATGGCAATGCCAGCCACGTGGGCTTTCATCGGCACGCCAGCGTCCATCAAGCTCAAGCAGCCGCCGCAGACGGAGGCCATCGAGCTTGAACCATTTGACTCTGTGATCTCAGACACAACACGCATCGTGTACGGGAAATCTTCCTTGCTAGGCAAAGCGGCGATCAACGCGCGCTTGGCCAAGCGGCCGTGGCCGATTTCGCGGCGCTTCGTGCTTCCCATGCGGCCAACTTCGCCGGTGGCAAACGGAGGCATGTTGTAGTGGAACATGAAGCGATCTTCAAAATTGCCGGCGAGCGCGTCGATACGCTGCGCATCGCGCTCTGTGCCGAGCGTGGTGACGACTAAGGCTTGCGTCTCGCCGCGTGTGAACAGCGCTGAGCCGTGGGTGCGCGGGAGCACGC
>JAYSRZ010000387.1:0-10286 GCA_043720775.1 Variovorax sp.
CAGCGCATCAAGCTCGTCACGGAGCTGTCTAAAGTGCGCGATGAAGTGGGTAAGCGCGGCAACAAAGCGCCGCACACGCTTTACGTGCTTGATGAGCCCACCGTCGGCCTGCACATGCAAGATGTGGAGAAACTCATCCACGTGTTGCACCGCCTCGTTAACGCCGGCCACAGCGTGCTCGTCATTGAGCATGATTTGGACGTGATCGCTGAAGCAGATTGGGTGATTGACCTCGGGCCAGAGGGCGGCAAAGAGGGTGGAGAGATTGTGGCGATGTGTACACCTGAGGAACTGGTGCGCAGGAAGACGCATACCGGCGTAGCTCTGGCTGCTGTGTTGGCGCGTTCGTGAATCAGGCCAAGAGCCATGCTTTAAAAGCTGCGCGCGTAGAAATCAGTGATTGCAAACGGGGCAAGATTTTTGACGCGGCACGCGCACCTCGTTCCATTCCATGCCGCGCCCATCCAGCATCAGCAAACGCCCTGCAAGCGACGAGCCCACGCTAGTGAGCAGTTTTAAAGCCTCAGCGGCCTGCATGCTGCCGATGATGCCCACAAGCGGCGCAAATACGCCCATCGTGGCGCAGCGGGTCTCTTCGAAGGTGGATTGAGGCGGGAAGACGCAGGCGTAGCAGGGCGATGCAGCAGAACGTGGATCGAACACACTGATTTGGCCATCGAAGCGAATGGCTGCGCCGCTGACAAGGGGCTTTTTATGTTTCACGCAGGCTGCGTTGACGGCATGGCGCGTGGCGAAGTTGTCGCAGCAATCGAGCACCACATCGGCTTGCGCAACGAGTTTGTCTAACATCGCTGCATCCGCGCGCGCCGTGATGCAATTGACTTGCACTTCAGGGTTGATCGATGCTATCGCTTCGCTAGCACTTTGCGCTTTATTCATGCCGGCTTTCGCCATATTATGAGCAATTTGGCGCTGCAAATTCGTCATATCCACCACATCGTCATCCACGATGGTGATTTGCCCCACGCCAGCTGAGCCAAGATATAAAGCGACGGGTGAGCCCAAGCCGCCTGCTCCGATGATGAGGGCATGGCTGGCGAGGATTTTTTCTTGGCCTTCTATGCCCACTTCATTGAGCAAGATATGGCGAGAGTAACGAAGCAGTTGGTCGTCTGTCATCGCTTTGTGAAATTTAGGAGGATAGAACTAGGCAACACGAAAAACGCGAAAAGTACGCGAAAAATACAAAAGAGTTGAAAAGTAAACCCGAAATAATTTTGCGTTTTGGGTTGTGATTTTCGCGCTTTTCGCGTTACCCAGCAGATTTAACCAAATCACTGCTCTTTCGGCACATCCTTGCGCACAGCCAGCGTTTTGCTGATCATCACATCGCGGCCTTTTAGCTGGTTGATAGCTTGAATGAGCTGGAAATCCTTATCTGAGCCGTATTCAGGCAAGCGGCGCTCAGCCTCGGGGCGTTTGTTGAATTCTTCCAAGCGCTTGCGCGCTTCTTCTCTCTCGGCTTCGCGGGCTTTTTCTGCAGCTTTGGCTTTCTCGGCATCGGCCGGTTCATCTTTATCGCCCAAGCGTTTAGTCAAATCCGCTTCGCGTGTGCGCAGCGCTGCAAACATGTTGCCCTCGGCTGTTTCATCCACCATGATGTCGGGCACGATGCCTTTGGCTTGGATGGAGTTGCCTTTGGGTGTGTAGTAGCGACTGGTGGTGAGTTTGAGGCCCGTGTCTGGCCCAAGCGGGCGAATCACTTGCACAGAGCCTTTGCCAAATGTCTGGCTGCCCATGATCTTGGCTCGACCATAGTCTTGCAACGCGCCGGCCACGATTTCGCTGGCCGATGCTGAACCTTCATTGACGAGCACGACGATTGGCAAGGTTTTGAAGATGCCCTTGGTGGCATCGTTCATGCGCTTGATGGGATCAACACCGCTACGGCGATAGAACTCGGGTGATGCTTTATAGACAAACTTGCTGTCAGCCAATTGGCCGTTGGTCGACACGACTGTGACGTTCTCTGGCAAGAAAGCTGCTGACACGGCGACTGCTGAATCAAGTAGGCCGCCTGGATCGTTACGCAGATCAAGCACGAGTCCTTTTAGGTTGTTGTCAGCTTTGTAGATTTCTTCGAGTTTGCGAGCGAAATCTTCTGTGGTGCGATCTTGGAACTGGCTCACGCGCAGCCAAGCGTAGCCTGGCTCGATGTTTTTGCTGCGAACGGACTGTGTGCGGATTTCTTCGCGCGTGATCGTCACGGAGAACGTGCGGTTGTTTTCTTCGCGGCGAAAAATTGTGAGGATCACTTTCGTATTGGGCTCGCCTCGCATGCGCTTGACGGCTTCATTGAGCGGCAGACCTTTAACTGCGAAGTCATCAATCTTGGTGATCAAATCGTTGGGCTTGAGGCCTGCCCGAAATGCTGGCGAACCCTCGATGGGGGAGACGACTTTGACCAAGCCGTCTTCTTGAGCGATTTCAATCCCTACGCCGACAAAACGGCCACTGGTGCCTTCGCGGAATTCTTTGAACGATTTTTTGTCGAAGTATTGGCTGTGTGGATCAAGACTAGTCACCATGCCCGAGATGGCTTCGGTGATGAGTTTCTTCTCGTCCACTGGCTCGACATAATCCGTTTTGATCATGCCAAACACGGCGGCGAGCTGCTGCAATTCTTCCAGAGGCAGCGGCGCGAGGGCGCGTTGTGCCACCGATTGCACTGAGATCGTGGTAAGCGCACCAGCGACCACGCCCATGGAAATCCAACCTGCGATTTTGAGTTTCGAGTTCATGACGATTCTTTCACCTGCCAACTGCTCATATGAGCCGAAATGGGCTCGGTTAATGAGATATTACACCTTGGAG
The DNA here is from genome assembly GCA_043720775.1 of Variovorax sp. GTDB lineage: Bacteria > Pseudomonadota > Gammaproteobacteria > Burkholderiales > Burkholderiaceae_C > JANMDU01. The sequence goes on from JAYSRZ010000387.1 coordinate 2,836, forward strand.
CAGTTGCTGCGTTGCCAGTTCCGTCCATATCCACAGAGCCGGACTTCTATCACGCTTTGCCTTGCGCGGAGACGGCCGCCGCCGCCTTGGCCGCCGCCTCTGCGCTGCCCAAATAGTAGTTTTTGATGGGTTTTAGATTGGCATCCAGCTCGTAGACCAGCGGAATGCCATTGGGAATGTTGAGATTCACAATCGCGTCGTCAGAAATGCCATCTAGATATTTGATCAAAGCCCGGATGGAATTGCCGTGCGCAGCGATCACGATGCGCTTGCCGGCTTTGATCGCAGGCTCGCAAGATTCCTTCCAAAATGGAATCACACGCTCCACCGTGTCTTTCAGGCATTCGGTGAGCGGGATATCTTGCTGGGCTAACTTGGCGTAGCGGATGTCCGATCGCTCGCTGCGCGGATCGCTCGCCTCAAGCGACGGCGGCGGTGTATCGTAGCTTCTACGCCAAATCAGAACCTGTTCGTCGCCGAATTTCTTGGCTGTCTCGCCTTTGTTGAGTCCCTGCAAAGCGCCGTAGTGACGCTCATTTAGGCGCCAATGCTTCATGACGGGGAGCCAAGTGCGATCCATTTCATCGAGAGCGAGCCAAAGTGTGCGGATGGCGCGTTTGAGCACACTGGTGTAGGCCACATCGAATTCGTAGCCGGCTTCTTTTAGTAGTTTGCCAGCTTGTTTTGCCTGGGCAATACCCGTGTCGGTCAAGTCAACGTCTGTCCAGCCAGTGAAGCGGTTTTCAAGATTCCAAGTGGATTCACCGTGGCGAATAAGTACGATTTTATGCATGGCTTTCCCTGATGCAAATGAGACAAAAAAATGCGCTGGGAGCGCTCGGATGCACCGCATTCTAAAATACGGCTTTTGGTTTTGTTACGAATAGGTTGTGGAAATGAATTTTTTGATCGAAAACTGGACGCTTTTTGCGATCGCCATTGGCTCTGCAGCGATGCTTCTATGGCCAGTGATGAAAGGCGCCGCAGGCACGGGCGGCAATTTGAATGCCAATGGCGCTGTGCAATTGATGAACCGAGAGAAGGCCGTTGTGGTGGATTTGAGCGATGCTGCTGAATTTGCCTCTGGTCACATCGTAGGTTCTAAAAATTTGCCTGCAGATGAAATGCTTTCTAAGCTAGAGAGCGCTGTGAAAAATAAAGCGCTGCCTGTGATTTTGGTTTGCCCTACAGGCGCGCGCGCTTCGCGGTTGGTGGACGCTTCCAAAAAATTGGGCTATGGCAATGTTCAGGCCATCTCGGGTGGCTTGAAGGCTTGGCGTGAAGCTGGGCTGCCACTAGAAAAAGCTTGATTCGTTCCTATTTGAAGCAATGAAAGAAGATCGCCATGCAAGCCGTCAAAATGTACACCACTGCAGTCTGCCCATATTGCGTTCGCGCCAAGCAATTACTCAAGGCCAAGGGTGTGGAAAAGATTGAAGAAATCCGCATCGACACCGATCCCGCTGCGCGCGAGCAGATGATGCAAACCACCGGGCGGCGTACCGTGCCGCAGATCTACATCGGCCAGACGCATGTGGGCGGCTTCGATGACTTGGCTGCACTTGATGGCAAGGGCGGCTTGGTGCCTCTGCTGCAAGCGGCCTGATGCCTCGCATATATGCTCTAAGCCTCTGCGATAATTCCTTTTATGCCCGCTGAATGTGCCCTCAAGCACAGCGGGCTTTGTTTTGTTTTACCTTTTTAAGAGATTTACCATGGCTGAGAACCAAGTCACCGATATTCAAGGCGCAATTGCTGCTGAAACGCCCGCGCCAGTTTTCCAAATTCAGCGCGTGTATTTGAAAGACATGTCGCTCGAGCAGCCCAATTCGCCGACGATTCTTTTGGAGCAAACGCAGCCTGCTGTGGATATCCAACTCGGCGTAGAAGCCCAGCCGGCAGTAGAAGGCGTGTTTGAAGTTTGCGTGACTGCGACAGTGACGACCAAGATCGAAGACCGCACTGTGTTTTTGGTGGAAGCCAAGCAAGCCGGTATTTTTGAAATCCGTAACATACCGCAAGATCAAATGAGTGCCATATTGGGAATCGCTTGCCCTCAAATCGTGTATCCATATCTTCGTGCTAGTGTGGCCGACATCATTACCCGCGCAGGTTTCCCTCCAGTGCATTTGGCGGAAATCAATTTTCAAGCGATGTTTGAAGCGCAGCAGGCTGAAGCTGCTAAGGCCTGAACCTAACGTTTTTAAGTGTTTTAGGCACTTAAGCCTCGTAGATACTGCGTAAACTGCTATGAAAATAATAGTGATCGGCGCAGGAGCTTGGGGCACTGCGCTGGCAGCGTCTGCTGCACATACACACGAGGTGTGCTTGTTTGCGCGCGATGCGGCTCAGGCTGCTCAGATGCGGCAGACGCGCATCAATACCCGTTATTTGCCCACGATTGTCTTGCCTGAATCGCTTGAGATTTTGCCAGGCAATGCGAGCCAAGCTGCTTTGATGGATGCTGATCTTTATGTGATCGCCACGCCGATGGCGGGTTTAGCAAATAGCCTGCAAGACTTGTCGCAGGTAGCCCAACCCGTGGCTTGGCTGTGCAAAGGATTTGATGAGAATGGCCTGCTTGCACATGAGATTGCTGCCAGAAATAGCGCTCAGGGCGCTCCTGATTCAATAGCAAACCGATTGCGAGGCGTGCTCAGCGGGCCTAGCTTCGCGCTTGAAGTGGCGCTCGGCAAACCAACCGCGTTGGTGGCGGCCAGCTCATATTCAGACGTGACGCAAGCACTGGTTGCTGCGTTTCACAGCGAGCGATTGCGCGTTTACGAGAGCAGTGATGTGATCGGCGTAGAAGTGGGTGGCGCGGTGAAAAACGTATTGGCCATTGCCACGGGTTTATGCGATGGCCTACAACTTGGCTTGAATGCTCGCGCGGCACTCATCACACGCGGCTTGGCCGAGATGACGCGCTTGGGAGTAGCCCTCGGTGCGCAAGCCGAGACGTTCATGGGACTGTCTGGCCTCGGCGATTTGGTGCTCACGGCCACTGGCGATCTCAGCCGCAACCGCAGAGTCGGTCTGCTGCTGGCGCAAGGTCAGAGCTTGGCGCAAATTACAGCATCACTCGGCCACGTCGCAGAAGGCGCACGTTGCGCAGCTGCCGTGCTCGCGCGGGCAAATAGTCTATGCGTCGAAATGCCTATCACGCAATGCGTGGTGTTGTTGCTTACTGGCAAGATTGATACGGGTCAGGCTGTGGCGCGTCTAATGAGGCGTGAGCCAGGGCGAGAGGCATAGTGCAGATATTTTTAAAGGTTTCGAGCTCTTCGCCTTCGTATTTGCTGCGTAGGTTACTATTGTTTTTTATAGATCCAAGCGCATTGAAAAACGGGTCTCATCAGCAGCGCTGAATATCGCTGGACATGAAAATGCCCGCTGTGTATGAAAACACGAGCGGGCATGTACTGTAGAGCAGAAATGTTTTGAGGCAATTACACTGTAATGTCTTTCTCAATGGCCATCAACTTGAAGCGAGCCATCGCCAAATTTCCTTTTGTTTTATCCAGTACGAGGTATAGGAAAAGGCCCTGCTTGTGTGGGATGGGACGAATTAGATGATATTGCGTGCCTAACGTAATGAGCATATCTTCGATGTTGTCTTTCAGCCCCAGGCTAGCCATTGTTTTCAGCTTGGCTTTGAGCACTTCTGTGTTGCCCGCAGCGGCTACATCAAGGTTGACGCCGCTTCCAATTTTGGCAAGTGCCATGCCGGAGCCCATGTCGACAAGGGCTGCGGCCATAGCGCCGTCGATTTGAAGGCATGCGTTCATAGAGTCATTAAGAGTAGCCATAGGGGAATTTCCTTTTTGATTGGTGTAGTCGACGGGGGGTGATTGAGTTTCTTGGTCAACGCTGCTCTGCGCGATAGTCTCTTGAGCATGAGCTTGCCAGGGAACAGCCGTTGAGGCGGACGGAAAAGCGATAACCTCTGCGCTTTGTTGCGGTGCGATATCAGCCGTCTTAACCTGAGCGCTGACATCAGCTAAATCGCGTAAGCCAAGCAAATCCGCGATCTTTGCGATGGTTTCTTGCGGGTTTTGAAGATTTTTTTCTTCGTGATGCAACCAACCGCCAGATTGCGCGGCCATGAGACGGCAAATAGCTTTAGCACTTGTGTTGGGTGCTGTCATGACAACAGCTTCAAATTCTGAGTTGGCTTGCCGAGCGTTGACTAAGCTGCGCAAATTTTGGCCAGCCACTGTGCTTTGTTGTGCGCCTAGTAGCATCACACATTTGCTGGATGCAGGCAACCATTGCCGTTCTAGGCTGGCCAGTTCATCAAAAGTGACGCCCTCAGCGTTGATCCAAATCACAGAACCGCCGAAGCGCGAATTCTCAAAAACTTGGAGCGCCGATTCGTAGGCTGCATCGAGGCTGCCAATATTTGAACCTTGGCTGCAATATGCATGCAGGTATTTGGATGTAGTTGCATAGATATTGAGCACGACTAGCGAGATTTGATCGGCGCTAGGCAGGCTAACTGAATTTTTTGCAACGTTCATAGTGAAACCAGAATACACTATTTTGAACGAATTCTCACACTCCGTATGACGTGCGTCGCTGTATGGCGAATGAACGGCAATGTGAGGCGCGCGTCGCTCAATTTGGTGAGCGCTTTAACGAGGATTTACCGCGTGGACACAAAGGCGAGCGGCGGTTTGCTTACAGTCTTTAATATGAAAAAACTTTTGGATCGGGTGTTTGGTAAATTAATCAGTGTCAGAGCTTAATTAATTTCACATCGCCTTGAACAAGTTTGCGTAAAGCCGACTAATCGCTAGTTTTTCTGAATGGCCGCGCATACTTAGAGACAGTTTGCCAACTTCATCTCGATGCACGCCTTCAATCAAGCTGGCTCGCACTAGCGAGCTGCGGTGAATTTGCCAGAATTCTTGTGGGTCAAGCTGAGGGATCAAATCTTTGATGGGCGTGCGAATGAGTAATTCACGTTGTGGCTCGCACACGCCGGTGAGCACGCGCACATACTTATCTGCGGCTTCGAAATACGCCACTTCTTCAATCGGCACGATGACGATTTGACTGCCTACGCTGGCTTGGATGCGGCGCAGTAGGTTTTGATGCGGCGCGGCATCTGGCGGCGTGCGCAGCAGGATGCGCAGGGCTTTAAGTTGATTCTCATCAGAATCGTCATTTACTATTAATTCCATAGCGCTCGACGCAGTCTGCATATGCGCTAAGGGCCGAATTCTCTCTAAAGTTTGTTGCAGGCGAGCGGTTTTGACGGGCTTGACGATGTAGTCCACCGCAGCATGCTCGAACGCTTGTAAGGCGTATTCATCAAACGCTGTGATGAAGACGAGAAGCGGCAAGCGGCGGCCCTGCGGCCAGCGCTCGGCGATTTCTTGCGCCGCATACAGGCCTGATTGACCGGGCATGCGTACGTCGAAAAACAGGAATTGCGGCAGTTCTGCAAGCGCCATTTCGACAGCTTGCAGACCGTCGGTGGCAATGCGAGTTTGCAGCTCAGGCCAGAGCTGGCCGAGCTCGCGCTGCAAACTCTGCGCGAGCAAGGGCTCGTCTTCGGCAATCAAGGCTGAGATGGTTGGGATCATGAGCGCATTGGCAGCGTGAGCGTGACCTTGCAACCGGGTGCGATTTGTTCGGTCTCTGTTTTTATTGAATTGCTAGAAGTGAAATCTGCAGTAAGCTCCGTATTCATTGCGCTAACCGCTATGAAATCGATAGTACTTTTATCGCCGCACCAGCTTTGCAAGCGCTCGCGCACTTGGGTCAGGCCAAAGCCTTGCTGCGAGTCATCACTGTTCATGCCCATGCCATCATCCATGACTTGAAGCACAAGCTGCGCCTTGTTTTGTGATGCAGTGATCCACACTGTGCCACCGCCCACTTTGGGTTCGATGCCGTGCAGCACAGCGTTCTCCACAAGGCTTTGCAAAATCAAGGTGGGCACTTTGATGTGTGCAAGCTCGGAGGGCAAATCTAGGTGGAATCGCAGCCTTTTGCCTAAGCGGATTTGCATGAGCGCCAAATAATCGCGTAGCCGATCAAACTCCGCAGCCAAGCTATGCTCTTGCGCACGAGAAGCGCTTAAAGTGGCGCGCAAAAAATCGCCAAGCTGATCAAGCATCTGCACCGCACGATCTGGCTCTTGGCCGATCAACGCCCGCAGATTGGCCAGCGTGTTAAACAGCATGTGCGGATCGAGCTGGCTTTGCAGGAGTTTGAGCTGCGCCTGCGTGGCTTGGCGGCTTTTAGCCTCTAGCTCGGCTTGCAAATACGCGCTCTTGCCTTGAAGATAAAAATACAGCGAAATGCCGATACCCGTGGCCATGCTGAACAAGAAAACATACGTGACGAAACCGGGCGCACGTCGCATCTCATTCCAAGTGGATTGCCCGTTGACTGCGTCGCCGATGCCTGTTGCTAATATGTAGCCTACAAAAACGCTGACCAAAATTAAAGCGCCGCCGCGCCAGCCGCGAGGAAAGAGATAAGGCGAATCTTGATCGATGAAGAATCGCCCGCCATCGATCAAGCCCCATGTGATCAGGCCCATCGGAATGGAATACGCTAATTGCCCCCAAAACGGTACACCTGGGCGCATCAGCCAAATCAGCGTCGCCAAGGCCACGCAGAATGCGCCCACTTGCAGGCCACGGCGCATCAGCATGGGCGCGCAGGCACGGATCATGGCGCAGCCCCGTGCCCATCTGCGCAACGGCTTGGCCTCTTCGTGAGCCCGGGCAATCTCTGGATCAAACATGGAAGCAGTATGCATCTTCTAGTTCCTTAAAAATAAGCTGATCCCCCGCTCACCAAGGATCGCGCCGCGTGGCCAAGGCTTTGCGCTCGTTTTGCAACAGGCGCTCATGCAAAGCACTGCCGGGGCTGCCTAGCCAGACTGCTGCGCCATGAATCGCCAGACCCAAGCCCCAGCCCGCGAGCGGGAAAATCGCCCAAGGCTTGCCGCTGGCCAGCGAGATCGTGATCAGCAAGGCATTGACGCAAACGAAAACGGTTGCATGGATGAACCAGCCCAGCTTTGCGCCCGCGCGGCGGCGGGCGAGGCGCTCCATGTCTTGGGGGGAGAGGCTAGAGCTTAGGTGTGTGGGGTTGTAGATCATGCTCATGAAAAACTCGTGTTGTGAGGTCAAGGCGCTTCAGTAGATTAGGGCTTGGCTTGCGTTGCTGGGCTCAGATGCTTAAGATGAAATTGCACGATCTGCGCAAAAGCTGCATCGCGCAGCTTGACATCAAAGCCGGGTGTGGGCAAGCCACCGCGCACTTGAGTTTTGGCGGTTTCGCGGGCGACCGATTCTGGCCAGGGGAGCAGCAAATCGAAATGCTCGGCGAGAAGATCGACCAGTTGCACGCAACTGCGGCAATGCGCGAGCACATGATCCGAATGAAAGCGCGGCACGAGCACTTGATCGTTCTTCGCTGTGACTAGA
>JAYSRZ010000388.1:0-1246 GCA_043720775.1 Variovorax sp.
GAAGCCAAAAGTTAAACTTGGTGCAAAGAAAAGGCGCGTTGCACAGCCAGAAATCACCGAGCCGCCGCTTCAGCGCTACAAGCCGGATGATCTTGAGGCTGTTGATGCTGACAAAACCGCGGATACTGACGCTGTCCAAGTGGAAAATAGTGAGCAACCGGCAAGCCGTGATACAAATTCCGAGGAACTTATTTCAACTGTAGACAATGTGTTGGCTGGCGCTAAAAATGGGCGGGCAGACGATGCTGACAGTGCTACATCTTTGGTGCAGCCTGTGCGACGATCAAAACGTGAGGCGCCATTAGACAGCGAAGTGCCCAATCCTGCGTTGCGCGCTGAGAGCGCTAGCGCGCTTGAAGAAGAAGCGTTTGAGCGTGTTAAGCGTGACAATCTACGCACTGGTTCTATTGAGGGCAAGGTTAGCAAAAACGAGACCAACCCATTTGACGCGCCTGGCATTCGCGCGGGAACATTCATTTTACGACCCACTTTTGAAGCTGGGGTGCGCGGCTCAAGCAATCCTAACGACCCGAGTTGTAACTGTCCGGCAAATAGAGCCGAAAGCGCGCTGCTGCTGCGTGCTGAATCAGATTGGGCGAGGCACGCGCTGAATATTGAGGCTAAGACTAATCTTCGCAAGGCATTTTCAAATACCGGTGGGTCAAGCAGCGGCCGTTCAGCTGAGACCGGATTTCGGCTCGCAGCCTATGGGCGCATAGACGTCACGGTTGCAGATCAGATCATTGGATCTGCGAGTTACGAGCGCGCACGCGAGGTTCTCGAGGACGCATCAACGTCCAGTTTTTCTCAGCGCCCGATGGTCAATAGTCTGCGTGGCAGCGTTGGCTATACCCATGATACAGGTTTGATAAGCCTTGGTGGCACTCTGAATTTGACCCGCCAAAGCTACGCCGACGCCTTAGACATTGCAGGTGTTGCCCTACCGCAAAAAGACCGCGACTACACAAATGTGGTCGGAGCGCTCAGAGTTGGGTATAATTGGTCGCCTGCAATTGCGCCGTTTGTGGAACTCGAGCTTGGCCGTCGCCAATTTGATAACAAACTCGACAGTGCCGGAACCGCAAATTCTGCCACGCGATATGCCTTGCGATTGGGCACTGAAATCGATCTTGGCGAGAAGCTGCGCGCAGAGCTAGCGGGCGGCTGGTTTGTTGAAAATATTGACGATGCTACTTTGAAAAATGTGTCAGGCTTTGATTTGCGCGGAACGGTAAATTGGTCGCCG
>JAYSRZ010000389.1:0-3576 GCA_043720775.1 Variovorax sp.
CATGCGCACAGCGAGATCATTGGCATGCAGCCCGAGGGCAATTGGATTTCTCGCGCACCTTCACTCAAGCGCAAAGCGATTTTGCTGGCCAAGGTGCAAGACGAAGGCGGCCACGGCCTCTATCTTTATTCGGCGGGCGAGACGCTGGGCACTTCGCGCGATGAGATGCTCGATGCGCTGCACACCGGCAAAGCCAAATACAGCTCGATCTTTAACTACCCCACGCTCACTTGGGCCGACACCGGCGTGATCGGCTGGCTGGTCGATGGCGCGGCGATCATGAATCAAGTGCCAATTTGCCGCTGCTCGTATGGCCCGTATGCGCGCGCGATGATTCGCATTTGCAAGGAAGAAAGCTTCCATCAGCGCCAAGGCTATGAATCGCTGATGCAGCTCATGCGCGGGACTGCCGCTCAGCGCGAAATGGTGCAAGACGCGGTGAATCGCTGGTGGTGGCCATCGATTGCGATGTTTGGCCCGCCCGATGCAAATTCGCCCAATAGCGAGCAAAGCATGCGCTGGGGCATTAAGCGGCTCTCGAATGATGAGCTGCGGCAGAAATTTATTGATGCGACGGTGAAGCAAGCTGAGATTCTCGGCGTGACCTTGCCCGATCCTGATCTGAAATGGAATGAAGAGCGGCGGGCGCATGACTATGGCGCGATTGATTGGGATGATTTCTGGAACGTGGTCAATGGCAATGGACCTTGCAACAAAGAACGACTAGCAACGCGTGTGAATGCGCATGAGAACGGCGCTTGGGTGAGGGATGCGGCTTTGGCTTATGCGGCGAAGAAGCGCATTCGTGAATTAGCTGAGGCGGCTTGAAGTTTTAACAGCCGAACTTCCGGACGCGAAAGGCGCAAAAGTTACGCGAAAGACGCGAAAAAGAAAACCGAAATTTAAAGAAAATCCACATACAAAAACTCATTTGGTATTTCTTTTGCGTCTTTCGCGTAACTTTCGCGTCTTTCGCGTCCGGAAACTGAATTTGTATTTCAATCTCTATGACAACACAAGAACTCCCTCTCTTTGAAGTCTTCATCCGCTCCAAGCAAGGCCTGGAGCATAAACATTGCGGTAGCTTGCATGCATCTGATGCTCAGCAGGCTTTGCAGATGGCGCGTGATGTCTACACGCGGCGGATGGAAGGCGTGAGCATTTGGGTGATTCCATCCAATCAAATCACAGCCAGCCAGCCGGATGACAAAGCAGAATTGTTTGAGCCGGCGAGCGACAAGATTTATCGGCATCCGACGTTCTACGACATTCCTGACGAAGTAGGCCACATGTAATGAGTGCTCAATACATCCTCCATCTTGCCGACAACGCGCTCATCCTCGGCCAGCGCAATGCTGAATGGTGCGGCCACGGGCCCGTGCTAGAAGAAGATATTGCGATGGCCAATATTGGTTTGGATTGTGTGGGGCAAGCGCGCATGCTTTATCAACACGCTGCAACGCTTATTGGAAGCGATGCCACCGAAGACACGCTGGCCTACTTTCGCAACACCAACGAATTTCGCAACTACACGCTGCTAGAGCTACCGCATCAAACAGCTTTCGCGCCATCAGCCAATGTGCCGCGCGATTACAGCATCACCATCACGCGCAATTTTCTCTACAGCACGCTGATGAATCTCATCTGGCCTGCGCTGCAAACATCGAAGGACGAGCAGCTCGCAGCAATTGCGGCCAAGTCTGCCAAAGAAGTGCGCTATCACCTACGCCACAGCACGGATTGGATGTTGCGCTTAGGCGACGGCACGGTGCTATCGCATGACAAGATGCAAGCGGCGCTCGATTATTTGATGCCTTACACGCAAGAGTTTTTCACGTCGTCGGCCTTTGAAAGCGAAGTGATTGCAAGTGGCATCGGCGTTGATGTGTCGACGCTGAAAGACGAATGGCAAAACCGCGTAGCTACCGTCGTCACCGAAGCCACGCTGCAAATGAGTTCAAGCACTGGCCACCTCACACGTGGCAAAGAAGGCCTGCATTCTGAGCATCTGAGCTACCTGCTTTCCGAGATGCAGAGCTTGGCGCGCGAGCATCCTGGCGCAGTTTGGTAGAAGATTGTGATGAATTTGGAGCAAATTGTCGCGCGAGCTCGCACGCTCGCAGCCAGCGTGCCTGACCCAGAAATTCCCGTCATCACGATTGAAGAGCTGGGCATTTTGCGTGATGTGCAGGCCGTTCCTTTCGGCGAGCAAGCTGCCAACGGCCAGAAGGGCTACATCATCGAAATCACCATCACGCCCACCTACAGCGGCTGCCCCGCCATCGATCAAATTCGCGACGATATCTTGGCCGAGATGGATGCGGAAGACATTCCCGCCCGCATCAAAACCAGCCTCTCCCCCGCATGGACAACGGATTGGATGAGCGAGGCCGCAAAACAAAAAATGCAAGACTACGGCATCGCGCCGCCGCAGCACTTAAGCTCCGACGCAAGCAGCGATCACAGTAATGCAAAGGTGATCCAATTTGCTCCTAAATCAATAGCTACTCGCGCAATAAATACGCCGGCTACCAGCGCTTTTTCTTCTAGAAATATCATCTGTCCGCAATGCAAAAGCCAAAACACCACCGAGACGAGCCACTTCGCCTCTACCGCTTGCAAGGCGCTCTACAAATGCTTGGATTGCTTAGAGCCGTTTGACTACTTCAAGCCTTACTGACGCACAGCACTTTTATCATTGACATGGCGATCCACTTTCATTCCCTCTTCGTCAAACGCGTCGATGCACTCACCGCAGACGCTGCGCAAATCACTTTTGCAATACCACCTGACCTGCGCGATATCTTTGAATTTAAAAGCGGCCAGTTCCTCACGCTGCGAGCGAACATCAACGGCGAATCAGTGCGACGCAGTTACTCGATCTGTTCTACGCCTGTGCTGCTTGATCGCGCTCAGGAAATTTGCGTTGGCATCAAGCGGGTCGATGGTGGTGTTTTCAGCACTTGGGCAATGACGCAATTGCAAGCGGGCGAGAGAATAGATGTCATGCCACCCGATGGCCGCTTCGTCGTGAAAAAGCCCGATGCAAAAATGCGCCTCGGAATTGCGGCGGGTAGCGGCATCACACCGATTCTTTCAATAGCTTCGCACACGCTGGCAACAGAGCAAAACAGCCGCTTCACACTCGTCTACGGCAATCAGCGCACGAACACGATCATGTTTGGCGAAGCCCTCCAAGATTTAAAAGACCGCTACCCAGGCCGCTTGCAGCTCATCCATATTCTCTCGCGCCAAGCCACAGAATTGCCGCTCAGCCATGGCCGAATCGACGCAGAAAAAATCACCGCGCTCACGCGCAGCTTGATTGATGTAGCCTCGGTTGATGAAGCTTTCATCTGCGGGCCTGAGGCCATGATCGAAACGCTTGAGCCTGCTTTGCAAACCGCAGGCATCCCCAAAGACCGCATCCACAGCGAACGCTTCGCCTCCGCGCACACTACTAAATTAATAGCACCTTACGCAGTAAATACGCCGGGCAATGAACAAAATCTTCTTAAATTCACCCATAAATACAAGCTAGAAATCATCCTAGACGGCAAAACGAATGCAATGGGT
>JAYSRZ010000390.1:0-10262 GCA_043720775.1 Variovorax sp.
TTGCAGCGGCCACAAAGAAGACCAACTCACCCGCGAACACATCATTCCGTATGCCCAAGGCGGCATTGATGGCTGGATGAACGTGGTGACAGCTTGCAAGAACTGCAACCACCGCAAAGCTGCCCGCACGCCCGAGCAAGCCGGTATGCCACTGCTTTACACGCCGTATGTGCCCAGCCTGTGGGAAGACTTTATTTTGCGCAACCGCCGTATTTTGGCCGATCAAATGGAATTTTTGATGGCGCATCTGCCGAAGACTTCTCGGCTCTATGTTTGAGAAAGCGCGGCGGTTATTTAGTGCTGCAACAAACCACAGGCCAATAAAAAAGCGCCTAAAAGGCGCTTTTTTTGTGCGGTGGTAGTCGCTCTAAGTGCCAGTAGCAGTCACTCCGCAAGTGACGCTGAAGGTCAGTGATGAATTGACGCCCAAGCTAGGGATTGGCACACCTGCTAACAAAGAGCTTAGAGATATCGGTGCAGTGGGGCATACAGCTGCTCCTGACCCGACAGCACACGTTATGACGGGCGCACAGTTGAGGCCTGCACCAGGCGCGTCTCTAAGAATAGCATTCGCCACTGGCCCTGGCCCAAAATTGGAGACTGTAATCGTGTAGGTAATGGTTGAGCCGGCTGCGACAAAAGTAGGTGTCGTAATGCCATTGGTTTTTGTGATGGCTAAGTTAGCTGCAGGTTGGACTGTTGCCGTTGATGTGGAAATGGTGGCGGATGGCGTCGTGACTGTCAGCAATGCGCTTACCGTGCCGTTGACTACGTTGGTCAACGTGCCGGTGAATGTTGACGACAACAGAGCCGTGATCGTGTATCTGACCTGCCCGCCAATCGACAGAGATACCGTGTTATTGACGTTACCTGTGCCGCTTGGCGTCGAACATGCCGTTGTAACGACGGTCGTGGTTAGACCTGGATTGGTCGGCGCGCAGACCCAATTGACATTGGTGAACGAAGAAGGTAATGCATCAGTAATAGAAACGTTACCCGCAACTGCAGGCCCCGCGTTGTTGACGACGATGGAATAGGTAATCGTTTGCGTACCTTGAATCACAGATGCTGGTGTTTGCGTCTTTGACAGTGCAATTCCGATAGGAAAACCGCGAGACAAATCAACAAAGCCCACGAAATCGGTGGTTGTTAAAGTCGTTGCGGCGAACGTGCTGGTGCTGATGCTGTAAACGGCTGTTTGATTGAATGCCGTAGATGCGAGCAAGGAGCCGTTGGGTGCTTCAGACAAACCGTTAAACGCCTGCGTATTCGCGATGTTGCTGTCGCCTTGCAATGTTGCTGCAATGGTGATGTTTCCTGCTCCAGAGGCGACTTGGGCTGCCGTTGCGCGGTACATTTGATACAAATTAGGGGCTGCCGCATTTTGCGCGACGATGTACAGATCGCCATTGCTGGTACACACCACATCGCCCGAGCCGTTGGTAGGTAAGTTGGAGATAACGATGGTGCGGATCAGTGCACCGTTGGTAGGGTTGATCTGGTAAATCTCCGCACCGGCTGCACCGGCTGCGCCGTTGCCTGCGATGTAATAACGACCATCAGGACAAAATGTAGATCGTAGAAAACTACCAACGCCTGCAGGTGTGCCGGCATTGCCGATCAAGACCACTTGCCCTGTGCTGGGATTCCAGGTAACGATGCGCGGTGTTGCTACGGCACGCTCCACTAAATAAACCAAACCATTGAGCGGGCTAACAGCCAGTGCAACAGATTCTGGAATTGTCCCGGTGATTGAGTTGGGAACGGTCGGCGTCGTTGCTAACCCTGTCGTAGGATTGACAATGAAAATCTGGCCATAAGGACCGTTTACGGTCGTGCTGCCTACGCCGTAGACAACTTGTGCGAAAGCTGCATGGCTTATCGTCAGCAAAACCATAGCTAGCAAAGCGCGAAAGAATTTTGTCATGTTTGTTTTTCAGCGTTTGAATTAATACCTAAGTTTACATCTATAGAATTATAAAAACATTTCACGCCAACAATTTCTGCGAAGATTTTTTGATTCGTAAGTAAATCAAAAAAGCCGTGATGACAGACAAATATATTTTTGTTGAGTTTTTACGAAAACACGCCGGCTTGATCCTGCATCATTTCTGATGCCTTTCCAAGATGATGCATTGAGTCACCAAAACTCATTTCTAGCTGCGTGAGTGTTTTGAAATAGTGGCTCACGATATATTCATCTGTGACGCCGATGCCACCGTGCAGTTGCACAGCTTGTTGGCCAACGAAGCGCATGCTTGCGCCTAATTGCACTTTGGCTTGGCTGGCTGCGCGGCTGCGCTCAACCGGGGGGCTGCCCAGTTTCATGTTGACGAAAAAACTCATGGAGCGCGCGAGTTCGAGTTGCATCTTTACATCAGCGATGCGGTGGCGCAGGGCTTGGAAGGTGGAGAGCGTTTGGCCAAATTGCTTGCGAGTGTTCATGTAATCCGCAGTCACGGCAATCGCTTTGTCCATCACGCCCACGGCATAGGCGCAGGTATTGGCGATGCCGCAATCTTGTGCGAGTTGCAGAGCTGCTGCACCGTCTTTGGTGAGCAGCTTTGCGGGCGCATCCGAGAAAATCACATCAGCAGCGCGCGAGCCGTCTTGGCAGCCGTAGCCCTGTGTGCTGACACCGCTGGCATGGCGTTCGACGAGGAAGAGCGCTAGCTTTCCGTCGAACATGGCAGGCACAATGAATGCGTCTGCATGATCGCCTACGGATACTACGTTTTTAGTAGCGGTCAGCGCAGTATTTATGCCGGCTAGCACTGCATTTGCTTCGCATTTCTCGATCGAATAACGCGCTTTGCGCTCTTGTGCGGCAAGCACGACGATTTTTTCTCCAGAAGCCATTTGCGGCAGCCACGTTTTTTTGATGTCTTCGCTTGCAAAGTTTTCAATCAACACACCACAGATGATGTTTTGCGCGAGCGGCTCTAGCGCGATCCCGCGCCCGAGCTCTTCCATCACGATCATCGTCTCAATCGGGCCCATGCCCATGCCGCCATAAGTATCTGGAACGCATAAACCCGTGAGGCCGAGCTCAGCAAGAGATGCATAAGCAGCGCGATCAAAGCCGCCTTTGGCGACTATTGCTTTGCGATGCTCGAAGGTATAGACCTTATCGATATAGCGGCGCACCGCATCGCGCAGTGATTCGTGATCTTCAGTAAATTCAAAATCCATGATGTGCTCTTTAATTGAGTTAATTTGCTGGGGAAGATAAGACAAGTTTCCGGTCGCGAAAGACGCGAAAGTTACGCGAAAGACGCGAAAAAGAGAAAGAAAAAAGAAAAAAACAGTTAAGAATCGAATTCATTTTTGTCTTCCTTTCGCGTTTTTCGCGTAACTTTCGCGTCTTTCGCGTACCGGATGTTGGTATTTAAATTTATCCAAGTACAACCTGAGAAACGATATTTCTTTGCACTTCGTTCGATCCGCCATAGATCGTCGTTTTTCGCATATTGAAATATGTGCCGGCCAGCGGCGCGCAATGCACGGCTGAGCCGGGGTAGTCGCCTTGCCAGCCGGCTTCCATCGCTTCATCTATCAGCGGCACAGCATAGGGCCCTGCGGCGAGCATCATGAGCTCGGCGTAGCGCTGCTGGATTTCGCTGCCGCGAATTTTCAGCAGGCCTGCGATATCAAGAGATTGCTTGCCAGATTTCTCAGCAGACAACACACGCAACACCATCATCTCGAGCGCGACCACATCAACCTCAAGTTTTGCAATTTCATCGCGGAAACGCATGTCGTCGTATACGCCTTCTTGCTTGGCAATCCGCTTCAATCGCTCCAACTCACGCTTGGCGCGGTTCACATCGGCGATATTCGTGCGCTCGTGTGCAAGCAGGTATTTGGCGTATGTCCATCCTTTGTTTTCCTCGCCGACCAAATTCTCGGCAGGCACTTTCACGTTGTCAAACCAGACTTCATTGACTTCGCATTCGCCATCCAGCAGCTTGATGGGGCGCACGGAAACGCCCGGCGTTTTCATATCGATCAGCAAAAAGGAGATGCCCGTTTGCGGCTTGCCATCCGAGCTGGTGCGCACGAGGCAAAAAATCCAATCGCCGTATTGGCCGAGTGTCGTCCAGGTTTTTTGGCCGTTGACGATGTAGTGAGCGCCATTTTTTTCAGCCTTGCATTTGAGCGAGGCCAGATCAGAGCCCGCGCCCGGCTCGCTGTAACCTTGGCTCCACCAGACATCGCCACTGGCAATGCCGGGCAAATGGCGCTTTTGCTGCTCAGCTGAGCCAAAGGCCATGATCACGGGCGCGACCATCACGGGGCCAAACGGAATGATGCGTGGCGCGCCAGCCAAAGCGCATTCTTCTTCAAACAAATGCTTTTGCACCGCATTCCAGCCCGGCCCGCCAAACTCAGCCGCCCAGCCATAGCCAAGCCAGCCCTTTTTCCCAAGAATTTTTGCCCAAGCTTGCATCTCGTCGCGCGAGAGGCGCAGGGCGTTGTGAACTTTGTGAGAGATATTCGAAGGCAGATTCGCGCGCACCCAAGTGCGAATGTCAACGCGAAACTTCTCTTCTTCGGGGGTAAATGCTAAATCCATGAGTTGCTCCAAAACATGCTGCTTTGTAGCACGAACGCTGGCACTATGCTGTCACCTTGTTATCAGATCGTAGGTCGGACACGCAAGGAGAACACGGAAGTCACGAAAACTGCACGGAAGGCACAGAAATTTAAAAAATCTTTATCTTTTTCGTGTCTTCCGTGAATCCTCCGTGCCTTCCGTGCTCAAAACCCTTAAGCGAGCAACAAACTTCAGCAGACACTCAGGAAGGCTCGGCTGGCATCTCAATACCAAGTTGCTCATACACCCCGCGTAGCGCGGTTTGAAGTTGCGCATTCGAGGCTTTGAGCAAAGCGACTTCGTTTTCCAATTTCGTCAGTCGCCCCAAGCTGTCATCCGTTGGAATAAAGGAGCTGGCCGACGCAGATAAAGCTGCCATATCCACTTCGCCGCACAGCAAATGCGCCCAGCGATGCTCGCGCGAACCGGGCATCTTGGGGAGCTTGACGACACTCTGCAGTCCGCCTTCTTCGCCGCGCTTTTGCAGCTCTTCTAGCAGCGCTTCGACTGCAGAGTTATCAGAGAATTTCGTCCACCGATCGCCATTGGTACGCAGTTCGGCAGGTGTTTGCGGGCCGCGCAGCATCAGCAGGCCGAGAATGGCACCTTGATCATCAGACACTTTCAAGCCGCGATAAACATTGTGTTCAAAGCGCGGCACGCGGCTCGAACTTGCTTCAAACACGAGACTGCGGGCTTTAAGCGCATCCAGCGCAGCCCGGGCATCGTCTTCGGAGACTTCCATGATCGGATCACGGCTGGTTTTTTGGTTGCAGCCGAGCACCAGCGCGTTGATCGAAAGTGGGTAGCTGTCAGGCACAGTGCGGGCTTTTTCCATCAGGGTGGCAAGCACGCGGGCTTCAATGGGAGTCAGAGTTTTCATGCGTTTGAGGATAATGCAAGGAATGAAGAATATCGTGATCTTAATTTCTGGCGGCGGCTCCAACATGGCTGCTATCGTGAAAACTGCGCAGCGAGAATGCTGGGAAGAGACGCTTGGCTCGCGTGTTGCCACTGTGATCAGCAACAAAGCAGACGCCAAGGGTTTGCAGTTTGCTACTGACCAAGGCATCCCAACGCGCGTACTCGATCACAAATCATTTGCTTGCCGCGAAGAGTTCGATGCCGCTTTGGCGGCGGTGATTGATGAGCATTCGCCCAGCTTGGTTGTGCTCGCTGGATTCATGCGAATTCTCACGCCTGTGTTTGTCAATCACTTCGCAGGGCGCTTGATTAACATTCACCCGTCGCTCTTGCCGGCATTTCCCGGTTTGAATACTCACGAGAGGGCGATTGCTGCAGGTTGCAAATTCGCAGGAGCCACAGTGCATCAAGTTACTGCAGAGCTAGACCATGGGCCAATTCTTGCGCAAGCGGTCGTCCCTGTATTGCCTGATGACGATGTAAGTAGTCTCTCCGCACGAGTGCTCATGCAGGAGCACGCGATATATCCGTTGGCTGTGAAAAACTTTTTGCTATCGATTTAATAGCACTTTACGCAGGTTCTGCGGGCGCTAAGTGCCGTTTTGTCTTAAAAACCATCAGCCGGCGGCAATGCCTGAGAACAAGGCCGCAGCTTTTTGTTTGAGCTCTTCTAATTCCGAAGCTGTCACCGAATACTGCCCGGTAGTCTTGTTGACCTGAATGCTGAACTCCACATCTTTGCCTGCATTGCTGAGTTTGCCGCAAGAGAAATCGTATTCGTCGTTTTCCCAAGGCAGGCCGCTTGTGCCTTCGTCGTAGTCTTGGTATTCGACGCGTGTGATCTCTCCGCTGGCGATATTGAGTAAACCATTGGCGTGAATCACTTCATCAAACAACTCGTCATCAATCTGAATCGGTACCAATAAATCGCCTTTTTTACTCATGGTGTTTTCCTAAATCTGGGTTGTTCGATGCCGTTTATGACTACATTTTCGTTGAACATGGCAGCCGGCCGCACCCACAGGCCATGCTCGCCATACAAAGCACGATACAGCGTGAGAGGTTCAAGCGTTTCGCTATGGCGCACCGTGCCAACCACCTCATACTGCATGCCTTTGTAATGCGTATATCGGCCGGGCTCGGTGGTGATCAGCGGCGGTAAGTGAGAATCTGTCATAAGGAATAGTTTATAAAAAATGAAAATACACGCAAATCGCAAGGGCAAGAAAAAGCACAGCACAAGTGATCCTAAGGCGTATCAATTGGCGCTTGACTTGCTTGCTTTCTTCATGGATGTTGCGTGATGTTTTCTTCAAACCTTTGTAGCGCATCAAGTGTTGCTTGAGCTCGCTTCGCTCGCCGCGCACCGCCTCCAAAAGCGCAAACAAACTCTCGACTTGTTCGCGCTGCGCAGCGGCTGCGACAGGGCGGCCTGGCTCGATGCGAGGCTGATAGTCTGGATAGTGCTCGTGAGCGATGTGAACTAAGGCTTCTAGGCTGCCGGGCTTGGTGCTGCCGTAGAGCAGTTCATCAGAGGGTTCGCTGCCTAGGCCGCTATTGAAGCGCGATTCATCCAAAGCGCTGTCCATCGACATGTAATCAGCGCTTTTGCCTGACATGCGGCGCTGCCGCGCTAGCGCCGGATCGACCAAGCGCACCATGTCCAGCTGAATGAGCTCGCCCACCAGCTCCAAAATATCGCCAAAGCCTTTGAGATTGGTGGCGTAAGTGCCTAAATCTTGCTGCCCATCCACGGCGAGCAGAAGCAAGCGCAGATGCTTGGGCATTTCTCGCGGGTCGCGCTTGACTAGCGCATTGGCCCGTTCGGTGCGCACAACGACGTAGTGGCTGTAAAGCCCAAGCTCACTCAAATTCATCGCAACCACTGCTGTGTACGCCTTTCTATGCTGCTTTTCTTGCGCATGAATGTGATTATCTCAGTTGGCAGACACGCAGCAGCAAAGTGGATTTTTTTGACTTGTGCGCTCGCACGGTGAGTTTTAACTCAGAGGTGGGACAATACAAGTATGCATCCACAACAACTTCTTGAGGGCTGCGCCGAACTGGTTGCGCTCGTTATGCGCTTCGATCATCCGGCCGACAGCATTATTTCTCGCTTCTTCAAAGAGCATCGCGGCTTAGGGCAACGCGAGCGCGCTGTGTTGGCCGATACGGCTTATGGCGTGCTGCGCCATCGCAATTTGTATGAGCTGATGGCGCGCAGCGCGCCTAAAGGTATGGGCAGCGTGCATCGCAAGCTAGCGATGCTCAGCTTCGCTGCGCCGCGCGATTACTTGGTGGGCGGCATTTTGCCACTAGAGCGCGCTTGGCTGGAGACCTGCGACGCGCAAATTGCCTCTGGTCAAGGCCTCTTAGATTTGCACAAACATAATTTGCCTGAGTGGCTCGCTGCACTGCTCAAAGCGCAGCTGGGCGATCAGTTTTGGCCGCTGGTGAAAACGCTCAACGCCACTGCCCCACTCGATCTGCGCGTGAATATTTTTAAGGGAAATCGTGAGGCAGCGCAGAAGGAGCTTGCGCAAGCCGCTATCAAAACAGAAGCAACGCCGTTTTCTCCTTGGGGTGTGCGCATTCAAGGCAAGCCGGCGCTGAACACACTTGCCGTCTTCAAAGAAGGCCGTGTGGAAGTGCAAGACGAAGGCTCGCAATTGCTGGCTTTACTTACGGGCGCCAAGCGCGGTGAGATGGTGGCCGATTTTTGCGCGGGCGCAGGCGGCAAGACACTGGCACTGGGCGCGATGATGAAAAACACCGGACGCTTGTATGCTTTTGACACCTCGCAAAAACGCCTCGATGGCATGAAGCCACGCCTCTCCCGCAGCGGTTTGTCAAACATTCATCCGGTCTGCATCGCGCATGAGCGCGATGAGCGCATCAAGCGCTTGGCCGGCAAGATGGATCGCGTGCTGGTGGATGCGCCTTGCAGCGGTTTGGGCACACTGCGGCGCAATCCCGATTTGAAATGGCGGCAGAAAGAAACGGATGTGGCCGAGCTGGCTGCGTTGCAAATAAAAATTCTGCAAAGCGCCGCGCGGCTCGTGAAAAGTGGTGGGCGCTTGGTGTACGCGACTTGTAGTTTGCTGAAAGAGGAAAACGAAGCGATTGCACAAGCGTTTGAGGCGGCAAATCCAGATTTCATACCGATGCGGGTGGGAGAAATTTTAGAAACTCAAAAAATTGAGAAGGCTGCCACGCTTTGCAGCGGCGGCGAAGATGCGCCTGAGCAATATCTGCGCATGTGGCCACATGTGCACAGCACGGATGGATTTTTTGCGGCTGTTTGGCAGCGGAAATAAGCAGTTTTATCTTCCAAGAACCAGCACACGGAAGGCACGGAAACTATACAAAAACCACAGAAAAAAGTTTTCGGATTTTTCCGTGTCTTCCGTGAAACCTCTGTGCCTTTCGTGTTCCTCTTGTAAGTTGCCCAAGGCATCAACTCGTCGTCAAGAGATTGAGCATCTGCGCATCATCCAAATTGCCCATACCTTGAGCAAGTGCACGAGCAAACAAACCAGTAGCGACCTCGCCTAGAGGATTGATGCAACCCGCTTGAAGGGCCGCTTGCATCGCCAGCTTGGTGTCTTTGGCCAGCAGCGTCATATGAGCAGCAGGCGGGTTGACTTGGCCCGCAATCGCGCGGCGCATTCGATCTGAGCCAATCCAGCTTTGGCCGCTGGATTGCTCGATCACGTCGAGTGTGCGAGCAGCATCAAGCCCTAATTTTTGTGCCATGGCAATGGCCTCTGCTGCACCAGTGAGATTGATTGCAGCAAGTAAGTTGTTCACTAGCTTGGTACGCGCAGCATCGCCGATGCGTTGGCTAACGTGAAACAGCTTGCTAGAGAGGTCGCGCAGTAGGTGCTCATGCAGTTTGAAGAGTTCATCTTCGCAAGCTACCATTAGGCTCATGCTGCCATCCTGCGCCCTGAGTGGCCCGCCACTCATCGGTGCTTCGATCATTGTGACCCCATATTCAGCCAGCAGCGCGGCAAAGCGTGCTGCATCTTGCGGCGATATCGTCGGGCAAAGCAACACAGTTTGTTTTTGCAGATCAGCAGGTGATGCTTTCAGCAAGCCATCTGCGCCGAGCAATACATCTTCAATCTGAACAGCATCCACCACGCAGATGATCGTTACTCCTGATTTAGTAGCGCTCTGCGCAGTATTGACGAGCGCTAGAGCACCATTATTAGTAAAAAACTGTTCTTTAGCAGCTTCAATATCACACACATGCACGGCGTAACCACGGCTTAAAAGATTGAGCGCCATGCCGCCGCCCATATTGCCTACGCCGATGATCGAGACTGTTTTATCGATCATCACCGCATCACGTCTGCATGAGGCGTTTTGATTTCGCAATCGACATCAAAATTCCCAAGCCCAAACCCAACGTGACCATCGCCGTGCCGCCATAGCTGATGAACGGAAGCGGCACACCCACCACCGGCAAGATACCGCTGACCATGCCCATGTTGACGAAGGAGTAGGTGAAGAAAATCGTCGTCACCGCGCCTGCAAGCAAGCGAGAAAACATGGTGGGTGCATCGAGCGCAATCATCAGGCCGCGTAAGATCAAAAAGATGTAGCTGCCTATCAACAGAAGATTGCCAAACAAGCCGAACTCTTCCGAGAAAGCCGCGAATATGAAATCAGTCGTGCGCTCGGGGATGAATTCCAAATGCGTTTGCGTGCCTTGCATAAAACCTTTGCCAAACAC
>JAYSRZ010000391.1:0-3561 GCA_043720775.1 Variovorax sp.
TTGCTAAAAAAGATGACGTACAGAAGGATGCGCAGAAATGAGCGCAACCAGCATGCCTGTTTTAAGCGCAAAGAACCTCACCAAGCGCTTCGGCGGCTTGGCTGCCGTCAATGAAGTCAGCCTCGACTTATGGCAAGGCCGCTTGCACGCCGTGATCGGGCCCAATGGTGCTGGCAAATCCACGCTCACCAATCTTCTCTCCGGCGATCTGCCGCCCACCTCGGGCAGCGTACAACTCGCAGGCACAGACATCACAGGCTGGAGCGCCGAGCGCATCTCGCGCCAACGCCTTGGCCGCAGCTACCAAAAGACGAATATCTTTCGCAGCTTCACGGTGTGGGACAACATTCGCCTCGCCGCGCAATCGCGCAATCAGCCTTTCGCGTTCAATCCGCTGGGTTGGCTCTCTATTGCATCGTCGCAAGCAGCAGTCAATGCCAGAGCCGAGCGCGCGATGGAATTGGCGCTACTCACCGAGCGCAGACATACAGAAGCCGGCGCAGCCAGCCACGGCGAACAACGCCAGCTAGAAATCGCTATGACGCTGGCCACTGAGCCGCAAGTGCTCTTGCTCGATGAGCCGCTGGCCGGCATGGGCACAGCAGAGGCCGAGCGCATGATTGAGCTGCTGCTTAAACTCAAAAAAGATCACGCCATGCTCTTGGTCGAGCACGATATGGATGCCGTGTTCGCCGTGGCCGATCACTTGACTGTGATGGTCAATGGGCAAGTGATTGCGAGTGACTCTCCAGCAATTGTCAGAGCAGATGCATCGGTGCAAGCTGCGTATTTAGGAGACACCCCCGAAGCGCCTGCGGCGCCTCCCCCTCAAGGGGGCGCTCCCAGCAGCCCGGCAAAGCCGGATCTGCGGGAGCTGCTTGGAAGAGACAAGACGGCATGACACACCCTCATATCAAAGTCCAAGGCCTGCACACGTACTACGGCCAAAGCCACATCCTGCGCGGCATTGATTTCCAAGTGCAGCGCGGCCAAACCATTGGTCTCATGGGCCGCAATGGCATGGGCAAAAGCACTTTGCTCAAAAGCATCATGGGCATCGTGCCGCCCACCCGGGGCACGGTCGAGATCAAAGGCAAAAGCATGATCGGCCGCCCCACTTTTGAAGTCGCGCAAATGGGTATCGCCTATGTGCCCGAAGGCCGAGGCATCTTCGCCAATTTAAGCGTCACAGAAAATTTGAAAATGGCCGCGCGGCACGGATGCCAAGGCCAAAAAGATTGGACGTACGAACGCGTCTTAGAAACCTTCCCAAGATTGAAAGAACGCCTCAACCACGGTGGCCAACAGCTCTCCGGAGGCGAACAGCAAATGCTCACCATCGGCCGCGCCCTCATGACCAATCCCGATGTGCTCATCCTAGACGAAGCCACCGAAGGCCTCGCCCCGCTGATTGCAAAAGAGATCTGGCGCATCTGCGCAGAGATCAAGCAAAGCGGCATCAGCTCAGTGATCGTTGATAAAAACTGGAAGCATGTCACGCAAATCACCGACAACAACGTCATCCTCGTCAAAGGCGAAGTCGTCTTCAGCGGCTCATCCGCAGAGCTGATTGCCAAGCCAGAGATTCTTGAGCAGTATTTAGGTGTTTGATTCGCTTTTTTTAAGCTAAATCGGCAAGTAGCCAGCATAGATACTGCGTAAAGTGCTATTGAATTAATAGTAAATTATTCCGTTCATCCTGAGCTTGTCGAAAGGTTGGCGCACTAACCGTTTCGCTCGACCTTTTGCACCTGTGGCCTACCATCGGGCATTTGCCTCAGAAATCTTTTTGAAAACACACGCGACAAAGATCACCACGATCCAACCCTTGCCCCGCGCGCAGTTGCCAAAAAATTTCCGATTCAAACACCCAACGGTCTCCGCCTGCTAGCTTGGTTGTTGCGCTTGCTTAATGTACGCTTTAAGCGTATAATACAAACATGTTGATTGTCATTGAATCCCCGTTCTTTTTGAGCAAAACGGCTGATTTTTTGGACGACGAAACGCGGTAGACTTTTATTGACTGGATTGCCGCAAATCCGCTGGCTGGCGATCTGATCAAAGGTACGGGTGGTTTGCGTAAGGTGCGTTGGGGTTTGCCGGGGCGCGGCAAAAGTGGCGGCATGCGGGTGATCACGTATTACATCAAACCAGACGGATAAATCTGGTTGCTGATGGGTTACACCAAAGCCAAGTTTGACAACCTGCCACCGGATTTCCTATTGGCACTGAAAAAGGAGTTATTCGATGAGTAAGAAAAAAAATGATCCTGAAATGCTGCAATTCCAAGCAGATTTGCTTCAGTCTGTGCGCGATATGAAAGCTGGTCGCGCTGGCCGCGTGCATCACGTCGAACTGACAGCCGCCGCACAAGCCCGCATCAAATCAGGCCTACCCCAACAAGGTTTTGCGAAACTGCTCGGCGTCTCAATCAAAACATTACAAAACTGGGAACAAGGCCGCACGCAACCCAGCGGCGCGGCAAACACCTTGATTAAAGTGGCAATGCATTCGCCAAAGGTATTGGCTAAAGCATTAGCAGTAGCTTAAAGTTTTTGCATACTCTCTACTAACTTACAGGTGCTTCATGATGTCGATTGCCGCCCATCTCGAAATAGAGTCAATGCGTGCTACCGAATTACTCCAAAGTAGAGTCGTTTCGCGTATCGTGAGACCCCGCAGCACCGAAGTTTTAGTTGAGTTTACGGATGGAAGCAGATTGTTCGTTGATCGAGGTAACGAGCAAATCGAGCTATCTATTTCGGGCGGTGCTGCTTCTGTGCAGCATCTCACGATTGATCAAGCCTATTTAGCAATGTTTGCTTTCCTAGAAAATCAATTTCGCTCTATGGGCTCGGATGACATAGGCGGTTTGCTGGGGTCGCTATCGCTTTTACCAGATGGCTCACCCGCCGATCCAGCACATCGACAAGAATGGGCTAGTGCTGTTTATGCAGCCCTAAATATGAAGGTTGATGCGAAACTCGGTTTACTCTAACAGTTTCAACGAAAGAGCATCGCGTAGGTATATTTAGTGATTTTGCATCATGGTTTTTCCGCTTTCACAGAGGCCGCAGCTAGGCGGTTAGCAGCTTGGCGATTTTGGCGGCGCAGGGTTTGAAAACGCGAGTGCGTTTTCTCGTTATCTCAAGCGACGGGTGTCGCGTAATTCCCGAGACGGCTCATGAGCCAGGCTGATGACCGCCCAGCCGTGGCCGGTCTATGCAAGAAGCAACTAAGGTAGTGCGCCGGAAATCCGAAAGCGCTATCATGTTCGGTTGACTTTAAGAAATGTAAACCTGTGAATTCTCCAACCGACGACGTACAAAACGGCACGTACTTAGGCCAAGCATTGCATACCCACATCAGCATTCGCGGGGCGCGGACGCACAACTTGAAGAATGTGGATTTGGATATTCCGCGCAATCAACTTGTGGTGATCACGGGGCTGTCGGGTTCGGGCAAATCTTCGCTGGCTTTTGACACGCTGTATGCCGAGGGGCAGCGGCGGTATGTGGAGAGTTTGTCCACTTACGCGCGGCAGTTTTTGCAACTCATGGA
>JAYSRZ010000392.1:0-1237 GCA_043720775.1 Variovorax sp.
TTCGTCACCACGCCCTTGCGAGATGAGTTGATCGCTTTGCTCAAAGACACCGGCGCTGCCTATTGCCTCGGTTTGCATGCCAAGATGCCGCCCATCGAAGAGCAGCTTCCCATCTTGCGCAAGCTCTGGCCAGGCCCGCTGGTGTGTCGCTGGAATCTGCATACCAAGCATGGGCGCTTTGGTTATGAAGCGGCCAAATCTGGCTATGAACCGTTTGACAAACTCGTAGATGAAGATCTGCCGACACGTGAACAACTTTCGCGAGTGATTGCCGGCACGCTGCGTGGCGGGCAAAAAGTATTCGTCACGATCAACAACAAAGCAGAAGGCTCTGCGCCGCTGTCTGTGCAAAAGCTTGCGGAAAGTGTTGTGATGAAAATGGGCAGTTAGCCGGCGTATTTATTGCGTTAGGCGCTATTTAATTTGTAGCACTCGGAGAATTTCTTCTTATTGAGAGCGGCTACGAGGCAAAGGGCTACTGTGTCTGCCTCATGGTTCCTGCTCGGGAGTATGCGGCACCTGCCGCAAGATAACGTGGAAAGCGCGTCGCGCTTTTTTTACCCTGCGCTGCAAAAATCGGCAGCCACAGTAGCCCTTTGCCTCGCGGCCTGTTTGGTGCGCAAAAGATCTTCGAGCGAAACGGTCGCGATAACCAACACTGTTTGCGCACTGAGATCGGAACTTCCCGCGCCATCAACCGGCCTGTGGGAGCCATATTCGGGCGGGCGATTTTCGCAGCGCAGGTGCAAAAAACGCGAAGCGTTTTATCGTTATTTCAGCGGCAAGTGCCGCAAATCCCGAGCAGGGTACATGAGCCCGCCCGAATACGGCTCCCACAGGCCACAAGCCGAGCCAAAAACGCAAAACAATCTCCCCAGCTTTGCACACGAATGTAAACTACATCACATGTCCCGCGTCACTCCCCAATTCCCACAATTGGTTGATCCAGCAGCTGTCAACTGCTCTAATCAGCCGCGTGATATCGGCATCACCACCGATCAAACCCGCGCTTATGCTGCCAAAGAAACGGATGGTCAGCCGCTCGTGCAATTTGGGGGCACGAGCAATCCGTATGTGGATTACCAATTCATCGACTTGCTTCATACCTTGCAGCAGCCGCGCAGCAGTGCCTATGACGAAACGTGCTTCCTCGTGATGGGGCAAGTCAAAGAGCTGCTGTTTAACGCGCTGCATTTTGAGCTCTACAACGCGCGGCATCAAATAGACCAAGATGAAG
>JAYSRZ010000393.1:0-10185 GCA_043720775.1 Variovorax sp.
GCATGAGCAGCGTGATCTTGAGCGTTATATGAAAGAGGCCGTGAAGGTCTCTAACGATTCGCCTGTGTTGCTGGATCGATTCCTAAACGACGCGATTGAATGCGATGTGGATTGCATTCGCGACTCGCTTGGTGTGACTTTTATTGGCGGCGTGATGGAGCATATTGAGCAAGCTGGCGTGCATAGCGGGGACTCCGCTTGCTCATTGCCGCCGTATTCGCTCTCGAAAGAAACGATTGACGAACTCAAGCGTCAAACGCGCGAGATGGCTGCTGGCCTGTCCGTCGTCGGCTTGATGAATGTGCAATTTGCCATTCAACACCGCGATGGCAAAGATGTGATCTATGTGCTGGAGGTGAACCCACGCGCCAGCCGCACCGTGCCTTATGTGAGCAAAGCGACGGGTATTCAATTGGCCAAAGTTGCAGCGCGTTGCATGGCTGGCCAATCGCTAGTCTCTCAAGGCATCACCAAAGAAGTCACGCCGCCATATTTCAGCGTCAAAGAAGCCGTGTTCCCCTTCGTGAAATTCCCCGGGGTGGACACCATCCTCGGCCCTGAGATGAAATCCACCGGCGAAGTGATGGGCGTGGGCAAGACTTTTGGCGAAGCCTTCGTGAAAAGCCAGCTCGGCGCGGGAACGACATTGCCGCGTCCACTGAAGAAAGACGGCAGCAAAAACGGCAAAGTTTTCTTGACTGTGAAAAACAACGACAAAGCGCGCGCCGTCGAAGTGGCCAAAGAGCTCACGGCGATGGGCTTCGATCTGATTGCCACCAAGGGGACTGCAGCATCGATTGCAGCTGCCGGCATCACGGTGCAAACGGTCAACAAAGTGACCGAAGGCCGCCCGCATGTGGTGGACATGATCAAAAATAACGAGATTTGTTTGGTGATCAACACCGTCGAAGAACGCCGCAACGCGATCACCGACAGCCGCGCGATCCGCACTTCTTCATTGCTGGCAAGGGTGACGACTTTCACGACGATTGCCGGCGCGGAAGCAGCCGTAGAAGGCATGAAATACATGGACAAGCTGGGCGTGATCTCTGTGCAGGAGATGCATGCACAGTTAGTTGGATAGATGGATAATACGGTTATGCAGATGCAAACAAGGAGTTGTTGTGACTGATCAAATTGAAAATCTGATACTTGAGCATTTAAAGCGCTTCCAACTTGGGCAAGATCGTATTGAGCGTGAGCTCAAGGAGATCAAGGCGCGTTTGTCTCAGGTTGAAATCTCCTTGGCAGGGGTGCGTGGCGACGTTGCCCACATTACTGGTGACCAAGCGCGGCAGCAAGTCTCAATGGATCATATGTCTGAGAGGATTGATCGTATTGAACGGAGACTTGAGATTGCATGATGTCCGCTAACAACCTCAATTCACCTACCACTTTCGCTTAAAATTTAATACACTTTAGTAATCGCCTAGTGGATTCACTAGGCGTTTTGCTTTTTATAGAGACACTCTTTTTAAGACTTCACCATGGCGACTATTCCCATCACCAAACGCGGCGCAGAAAAATTGCGCGTTGAACTTCATGATCTCAAAACCGTGCAGCGGCCTTGGGTGATCAATGCGATCTCTGAGGCGCGGGCGCAGGGCGATTTGAGTGAGAACGCGGAATACGATGCCGCCAAAGATCGCCAAGGCTTTATCGAAGGGCGTATTCAAGAAATTGAAAGCAAGCTCTCGACCTCGCAAGTGATTGATCCGACATCAATTGATGCTGGTGGCCGAGTCGTGTTTGGCGCGACGGTTGATCTTGAAGAAGAAGATTCAGGCGCGAAATTGAAATACCAAATCGTGGGCGAAGATGAAGCGGATTTGAAGCACGGGCTGGTGAATGTGGCCTCGCCCATTGCACGCGCGATGATTGGTAAGGAAGTGGGCGATACGGTGGTGGTGCATGCGCCCAGCGGTGATAAGTATTACGAGATCATGGCAGTCAGTTACTTGTGATCGTGCCCTATATTTTTAAGCTAAATCGGCATCTAGCGCCGTAGATACTGCGTGAAGTGCTATTAAATTAGTAGTGAATAAAGAAATCTGTGTTGGCACATGCCACCACAGATTTTTTGCATTTTGAACCCCTAAAATGGTTTGATGAATAGCTTGCCCATGACTGATTTGCCTTCCTTTGTTCACCTGCGCTTGCACTCTGAATTTTCAGTTGTCGATGGCACGGTGAGGTTGGATGATGTCTCTCCTGCTGCTGCCGTAGACAAGCAAGGTGCGCTGGCGCTTACGGATTTCAACAATCTGTTTGGCGTGGTGAAGTTTTACAAGAGCACCCGTGGCGCGGGCATCAAGCCGATTGTGGGCGCTGAGCTGTTGCTGGATATGGGCGGCTCGGAAGCGGGCAAGGAGCCGATCACTTCGCGCATCGTGCTGCTGGTGCAAAACAAAACGGGTTACTTGAATTTATGCGAACTCATCTCGCGCGGCTGGACGAAGAATGCTGTGCGCGCCAATGCAGTGTGTAAATTTTCATGGCTTCAGGAGCTCGCTGAAGGCTTGATTTTGCTCTCGGGCGCGCAGGCAGGGCCGCTGGGCGCAGCGCTCCTGCAAGGCGATAGCGAGAAGGCGCACGAGACCGCGCTGCAATTGAGCAGTAGCTTCCCGCATCGTTTTTATATCGAGCTTCAACGTGCAGGGCGAGCCGATGACGAAGCGCATATCGCTGCAGCCGTAGCGCTTGCGGCTAAATGCAAGCTGCCCATCGTGGCCACGCATCCTGTGCAGTTTTTAAAGCGAGAAGATTACGAGGCGCATGAAGCGCGGATTTGCATCTCTGAAGGCGAGATTCTTGGCAATGCACGGCGTGTGCGCAAGTTCACGCGCGAGCAGTATTTCAAATCAAGTGCTGAAATGAGTGAGTTGTTTGCAGATCTGCCTAGCGCATTAGCCAATACGCTTGAGATTGCCAAGCGCTGTAATCTGACTTTGGAGCTGGGCAAATCGAAGCTGCCAGAATTTCCTACGCCGCTCGTCAATGGCCAACAGCTTTCCGCTGACGATTACTTTCGTCACGTCTCACATGAAGGTCTCAAAGAGCGCATGGCCATGCTCTATCCTGATCCGGCGGAGCGCGAAAAGCAAATGCCTGAGTATCTGGCGCGGCTTGAATTTGAGATCGGTACGATTCTCAAAATGGGCTTCCCGGGCTACTTTTTGATCGTGGGCGATTTCATCCAATGGGCCAAGAGCAATGGCTGCCCCGTAGGCCCGGGGCGCGGTTCAGGCGCGGGCTCGCTCGTGGCTTACTCGATGAAGATCACCGATCTCGATCCGCTGCAATACAAGCTGCTGTTTGAGCGCTTTTTGAACCCAGAGCGCGTCTCCATGCCCGACTTTGACATTGACTTTTGCCAAGCCAATCGCGATCGCGTGATTGATTATGTGAAAGCGAAATACGGCAAAGATGCGGTGAGCCAGATCGTCACGTTCGGCACGATGGCGGCGCGCGCTGTGGTGCGCGATGTAGGCCGCGTGATGGACATGAGCTATACCTTTTGCGATGGCATCAGCAAGCTCATTCCGAATAAGCCGGGGCAACACATCACGCTGGAAGGCGCGCTCAAAGCGGAGCCAGTATTCCAAGAACGCTACGATCGCGAAGAAGAAGTGCGCACGCTGGTGGATATGGCGCAAAAGCTGGAGGGCATGACGCGCAACGTGGGCATGCATGCCGGAGGCGTGTTGATTGCGCCGGGCAAGCTCACAGATTTTTGCCCGCTCTATCAACAGCCGGGCAGCGATTCGGCGGTGAGCCAATACGACAAAGATGATGTGGAAGCCGTAGGCCTCGTGAAGTTTGACTTCTTGGGTCTTGCCACGCTCACGATTTTGGAGCTCGCCAAAGATTTCATTATTCAACGCCATCCCAGCCAAAAAGATTTTTCGTTTGAAGCGATTCCGCTCAAAGACGCGCATACCTACAAACTCTTTGCGGATGGTAAAACAGAAGCGGTGTTCCAGTTTGAAAGCCGAGGCATGCAAGGCATGCTGCGCGATGCCAAGCCCACGCGACTGGAAGATTTGATTGCATTAAACGCCCTCTATCGCCCCGGCCCGATGGATTTGATCCCCAGCTTCGTGGCGCGCAAGCATGGGCGCGAAGAGATTGAGTATCCGCATCCGCTGGTCGCAGAGATGCTCTCTGAGACCTACGGCATCATGGTTTATCAAGAGCAGGTGATGCAGACGGCGCAGATTCTGGGCGGCTATTCGCTGGGCGGCGCGGATCTGCTACGCCGCGCGATGGGCAAGAAAAAAGCCGAAGAGATGGCCGAGCATCGCGGCACGTTTCGCGCGGGTGCCGAGAAAAATGGCATCCTGCAAGCCAAGGCCGATGAGATTTTTGATTTGATGGAGAAGTTTGCAGGTTACGGTTTTAACAAATCGCATGCTGCGGCTTACTCGCTGCTCGCGTATCACACCGGCTGGCTCAAGCGGCATTTCACCGCCGAATTCTTCTGCGCCAACATGACGATTGAGATGGACAACACAGACAAGCTCAAAGCGTTGTTTGAAGATGCCACGAATCATTTTGAATTGACCTTTGAGCCGCCTGATGTGAATCGCGGCGTGTATCGCTTCGAACCCGTGAGCGATAAAGTGATTCGCTATGGCTTGGGCGCGGTGAAAGGCTCGGGGCAGCAGGCGGTGGAGGCCATCATCAAGGCAAGAGAAGAGGGCGGCTTGTTCACGAGCCTTTTTGATTTTTGCGCCAGAGTTGAGCGCAGCAAGATCAACAAGCGCACAGTGGAAGCGCTGATCAAAGCCGGCGCGTTTGACAGTTTGCATTTGAATCGCGCATCGCTGATGGCCTCGGTGGATCTGGCGATGGATTTTGCGGAGACCTTGGAGGCCAATGCGAACCAAGGCGGCTTGTTTGACATGATGGATTCACACGCTGCCAGCACACAAGAGCCGCCATTGAATGAAGCCATGCCTTGGGGCGTGAAAGAGCGCTTGTCGCTGGAAAAAACAGCCGTGGGCTATTTCCTCTCCGGCCATTTGTTTGATGAGAGCGAGCGCGAGCTGCGTCAGTTCGTCAAACTCAAGGTCGATGATTTGATGGAATCGCGCGAGCCGCGCACGGTATGCGGCGTGGTGAGCGATCTGCGCGTGATCAACGGGCAGCGAGGAAAGCTAGCGATTTTTAAGATCGATGATAAATCGGGCGTGATTGAAGCGACTGCTGATGAGGCGCTTTTGAATGCCAACAAACTCACGCTCAAAGACGATGAGCTCTTGATTTTTGAAGGCAAAGTGCAGCCGGATCGCTTCTCGGGCGGGCTGCGCATGCAGGTTAACCGCATCTGGGATCTGGCCACAGCACGCGCCAAGTTTGGCCGCTATCTCAAAGTCGCAGTCAACGGTAAAGCGCCCGATCTGGAGCGCATGGTGCGCGAGTTTCCTCCTAAGAAGGAAGAAACTGAAGCAGGCACGCTGCTTCGCGGCCTGCCGGTGCGTTATGCCGTGTGGCGCGAAGGTGGCAACGAACTTGGGGGCTTAAACGCCAGCGCCGAAATCGAGCTGGGCGAACGCGCCAAATTCTTCCCATCGGATGCAGCGCTCGCCAGCTGGATCGCGCAAGCGCATGCAGGCGATGCGCAGATTGTTTACAACTCATAAATTCCATCATGGCTCATATTTATATCTATTCCCCCAGCGGCGCAGTGCGCGACAAAGCGGCATTCAAGCGCGGCGTGCAACGTTTGAAAACTTTGGGCCACGAAGTTGAAATCGATCCTGCTGCGCTCAAATCGGTGCAGCGCTTTGCTGGCGATGATGCAGAGCGTTTGCAAAGCATTGAGCGCGCGGCCGCCAGCGGTGCAGAAGTGGCTCTGATCTCGCGCGGTGGCTATGGCCTCTCGCGTAGCCTGCCGCTCATCAACTACAAAGCTGTGGCGAAATCTATTGCGCAAGGCATGAATTGGCTGGGCTACAGCGATTTCACAGCGTTTCAAGCGGCGCTGTATGCCAAAACTGGTGCGGTGACTTGGAGCGGCCCTGCTCTGTGTGCAGATTTTGGCTGCGGAGATGGTGCCGAAGGACATGACGGCATTCCTGATGACATCATGGAAGCCTGTTTTGAGGATCTGATGCAAGGCGTATGCGAAGGCGCGGGCTGGCGCATGCCTAAAGCTGATTCGAAGAGCACTATTAAATTGGTAGCACCTCACGCAGTAAGCACGGGCGAAAAAGGCATATTTGGCATAAAAAGCAGCAAAATCGCAGGCTCGCTTTGGGGCGGCAACCTCGCCATGCTTACCAGCCTGCTGGGTACGCCTTATTTGCCGCAGATCAAAAAAGGCATCTTGTGGTTTGAAGATGTGGCCGAGCATCCCTACAAAGTCGAGCGCATGCTCTTGCAGTGGCAACACAGCGGCATCTTGGCGCAGCAAAAAGCCGTCGTCTTTGGTCAATTCAACGGCTACGAGCTCACAGCTCACGACAAAGGCTTCAAGCTGCAAACGGTGATTGATCGCCTTCGCAGCCAGCTCAAAATCCCGGTGTTGACGGGTTTGCCTTTTGGCCATGTGCCTACAAAAGTTTGCCTGCCTTTTGGCAGAAAAGCGCAGTTGATCACGGAAGGCCGCGACGTACTCTTGTATTGGGGCTGAGGCAGCATTTTGATTTCGCGAGCAAAGCGCCAAACGTGACGCCAGCTTTATATCTTGACCAACGTCATGCATAACGCGACTAACGGCTGCTTGGCACACAGCAATGTAGAGAATAATTGATGCCAGATGCAACTCTGTTATACGAGTATTACTTCAGCACATTTATTGTAATTCTTTCATACTACATATTGCCGAATGACTTGTTCTTAATGAGTTGTGTGTTACACATTCATTAAAAAAAATCGTAGGTAAGAAATTTCAAGCTCAAGTAATGTTGAGCAGTTGTCGCTAATATATGCAAAATTCGTTCTATGTTCGCACTGCTGAGGGTCAAGCTGCCGCCTATGACGCGACGTCGGCTATGCCGCGCAAGCTCAAGTCATTGCTCAAAGTCATTGATGGAAAAACGAGCCTTTCCGTTTTTGCGGGCAGCCTGAAAGCATTCGGCGATGTGCAGGGCTTGCTCAATTCCCTTCAAACAGCAGGTTTGATTGAGATAAAAGAGGGAAACAACCCGCAAGCCGCGCAGCAAAGTGCAGAGCAGAGTGCAAATGCTGCCCCGGCTCCCGCTGCTGCTCAAGAAGGCTTGATAGGCACGATCGCCAGTAAGATGGGTTTGCATTCGGGCCGTGCGCGTGTATCGGCTGACGGCTTTGCCCTGACGATGGCAACACATACCCATCCGCAGACGATTTTTGAGCCACGCGCTCATACGCAAGAGCTACAGGCTGATCGCCAGCAAGATCTTCAATTACTCATTCAAGATATGACTAGCTTCGTATTGGCATACGTGCCTGAGCAAGCTTTTAGTGTGCTCAGCGAGCTCGAAACGATCAATGCATTCGAGCAATTGAGTGTGTTGCTGGGAGGCTATGAGCTCATGGTGCGTCATGTGGGCGAGCCAGCGAGAATTCATTTGATGCATGTGCGACAGATTTTGGATAAACAGCTGTGAGACCCGCTGATATTGCCTTTCAGCAAATCGTCTTTGCGATCACAGTCGCGGGCTACGTAGAGCTGCGTAACGTGAATAGTTCGCTCAGCTTGCAAGAGCGCACCGTGCTGACATTGATTGATGGCGTGTGCCCTGTGGCGCAGTATTTGCCATTTTTGAGTGAATTCGAGCCGCTCATAGCTAAATTTAAAAAATTAGAGCAGCTCGGCCTTTTGCGCCATGCGGGCCAAGTGTCATCAGCAGCGGTTAAGCTTTTTGACGAACAGGTCAACAACGCTGCTCCAGTTTCGCGATGGCAGAGCATTTCTTCCGAGTGCGATGAGTCTGGTTTTGTCGCCTTGCGATAACAGCATTTAAATTTTGATGAGGAGATAAGGGTATGGGAATGATTTACAGAAAATCTTTAAAAGGTATTGATGAGCTCGCCTTCAAGACCAACGGCTTGCCCATGCGCCTCACGAGTTATTTGATGGCCGTCGACGGCCAGACAAGCATTGAGCAATTGGTAGCAAACAATCCGCAGCTTCCGTCAATGGATGTAGTGCTTGGCGGTTTGATGCAGCAAGGTTTTGTGGAGGTGGCTGGCAGCGATGCAAATGTGGTGCAAATGAACAATATGAGAGTCGGCAATGGCGCTTCTTATCCTGTGCAAGCGCCAATGCAAAACTACGCACCGGCGCCAATGCAACAATCAATGCAGCAGCAGCCCATGCAGCAACGGCAGCCCATGCAAAACAATATGAATGCTGGCTACAACTCGCCCGAGCTCGACATGATCAAAGGCAATATGGTTAAAGATGTCAGCGGTATCTTAGGGTCTGACGCTGCACAAGTGATTCAAAAAATCCAAAATTGCCGCACCAAAGATGATTTATTTTCCGCCATGATGGGCATCAAAAAAATCATCACGATTTACTCAAATGCTGCGTTGGCTGAAAAGTTTGCAGCACGCTACCAATCGCTGATCTAAACAACTCAATTTCTATTTTATTTTTATCCCAGGAGAACCCATGCAATTTGACCTCATCATGGCCACCCAATTTTCATTCTTGGTGGCTTTTCTCGGTATGTTTGGTGGCGGTATGTATTTCGCTATGATTAAGTCGACTCTGCCGGTTGAACATCAATCTAATGCTGTCACATCAGCGGTTTACTGCTTCATTGCTGCTATTGCTTATGCGCTTATCAACTACAAGTACGGCATCGGCACGGATGCGCTTGCAAAGGGCGACTACCCAACGGTGTTGCGCTATATCGATTGGTTGGTCACTACGCCGTTGATTGTGAATAAATTTCCAGAAATGCTAGGCGGTGATGATGCAATTGCAGTTGCTATTTTGGTGATTGTTGCCGACATCTTGATGGTTTTGTTCGGTTGGGCCGGCGAGGCTTCGATCAACGCTGCCAAGGGTCCTACCGTTATTGGTTGGGCGATGTTTGGCGTAGGTTGCTTGGCGTGGTTGTTTATTATCTTTATTCTGTATACAGCGGTTACCAACGCCTCTGCCAACAAACTCGGGCCGATCAAGCAGGGTCTCACGCGCCTGAAGCTCTTCATTGTGTTTGGCTGGTTGATTTATCCGATTGGCTTTTTGGTCACCTTGCTGTCAAACGCGCCAGAAGTCCGCTTGAGCCGCGAGCTGATTTACAACATCGCAGATTTGTTTAACAAAGTAGGCTTCGGCATGGTGGCAATTTTTGCCATTCGCCAGATGGTTCGCGAGAGCAAAATCCGCGAAGCGATGCAGCAGCTTTAGCGCTGAGATCGTTAGTTTGTCAATAAACTTGCGAATAATCTCTAAAAATCCTTCAAAAATCCATGTTGCGAAAGCGGCATGGATTTTTTTTGTATTTTGGCAACAAAGTGGATATACTAAAGTTTCATGATTAGTCTGGCCCTGCGGGAGCACTGAAATCATGACAGGCGAAAAATCGAAAGATTTTTCATTCACCAGTCATGCTTTTTTCAGGAGACACACGCATGATGACCAAAAATCTAATGGCCAAAATAGGCACTTTAGTTGCAACTGCTTCAGTTGCTTCGGTTCCGCTTCAAGCGGCGGCGGCATCAGGCGCTGTACTCAAATCAAACGATTTCGTCGGCATTTCGTTTTGGTTAATCACAATGGCGCTAACGGCGTCCACGGTATTTTTCTTTTTGGAGCGAGATCGCGTCTCAGCCAAATGGAAAACTTCCCTGACGGTGTCAGGGCTGGTTACTTTGATTGCTGCCGTGCATTACATGTACATGCGTGAGGTATGGGTTAACACTGGCACATCACCGACAGTATTCCGTTACATCGATTGGCTCATCACGGTGCCTTTGCTCATGATTGAGTTTTACTTGATCCTGCAGGCTGTCACCAAAGTTTCGACCGGGATTTTCTGGCGTCTGATGGTCGGGACGCTTGTCATGTTGGTCGGTGGTTACTTGGGAGAGGCAGGCTACATGTCTGTATGGCCTGCATTTATCATCGGCATGGCAGGCTGGGCATACATTCTGTATGAAATCTTTTTTGGCGAAGCAGGAAAAGTCAATGCAGCTAGCTCACCACCAGCAGTGCAATCCGCATTTTAATTGATGCGCTGGATC
>JAYSRZ010000394.1:0-1233 GCA_043720775.1 Variovorax sp.
CAAAAAACACTCCGTTGCCAAAAACGGGAAAACCCCGACGTGCGATTCAGAATAATTAAAGAATAATTAAAACAACTGACCGCAAGGG
Source organism: Variovorax sp. (assembly GCA_043720775.1). Taxonomy (GTDB): domain Bacteria; phylum Pseudomonadota; class Gammaproteobacteria; order Burkholderiales; family Burkholderiaceae_C; genus JANMDU01. The sequence continues at coordinate 89 of JAYSRZ010000394.1, forward strand.
GCGGGCAGGGCAATCGATTGGCCGCAAACATGCCAATTCTGAGGAGATAAAGATGTTGAAACTCACAAAAATCACCGCTGCGGCCATGCTCGTGGCAAGTAGCTTTGCAGCGCAAGCTGCAGACGTGGAAGTGCTGCACTACTGGACATCCGGTGGCGAAGCCAAATCAGCGGCTGAGCTAAAGAAAATGGTGGAAGCCAAGGGCCACAAGTGGAAAGATTTTGCTGTAGCTGGCGGCGGTGGTGATAACGCTACAACGGCATTGAAGAGCCGCGCTGTCGCTGGCAATGCGCCAGCCGCCGCGCAAGTCAAAGGCCCAGCGATTCAAGATTGGGCGAATGAAGGCATGCTAGCCAGCATTGATGCTGTCGCTAAGGCCGAGAAGTGGGATGATTTGCTGCCTAAAGTGGTGGCCGATGTGATGAAGAGCAAGGGCAGCTATGTGGCTGCGCCGGTTAACGTGCATCGCGTCAACTGGATGTGGGCGAACCCTGATGTGATGAAGAAAGCTGGCGTAGCCGGCATGCCAAAAACTTGGGATGAGTTCTTCGTGGCAGCTGACAAGATCAAAAAATCAGGCGCTGTGGCGCTGGCGCACGGTGGCCAAAATTGGCAAGATTTCACCGTGTTTGAGTCTGTTGCTCTGGGCATTGGCGGCGCGAAGTATTACAACGATGCGCTGATCAAGCTCGATCCCGCTGCGCTCAACAGCCCAACCACAACCAAAGTGCTCGAGACCTTCAAAAAGCTCAAAGGTTATACAGACAATGCATCGACTGGCCGCGATTGGAATCTGACAACCGCCATGGTCATCCAAGGCAAAGCTGGCTTCCAATTCATGGGCGATTGGGCCAAGGGCGAATTCACTGCGGCTGGCAAAAAGCCCGGCGAAGGTTTCTTGTGCGCAGCCGCCCCCGGCACAGCGAATGCCTACACGTTCAACGTCGATAGCTTCATCATGTTCAAGCTCAAAGATGCTGGCGCTCAAAAGGCACAAGCTGATTTGGCTTCAGCGATTTTGTCTAAAGAATTCCAAGAAGTGTTTAACCAAAACAAGGGCTCGATTCCCGTGCGTTTGGGGCATGACATGAGCAAGTTCGATGCTTGCGCGCAGCAGTCTGCTAAAGACTTTTTGGCCACATCCA
>JAYSRZ010000395.1:0-1232 GCA_043720775.1 Variovorax sp.
CGCTGTGGATGTCAGATGCCACACCGCGCTCTGCGATTGCAGAAATTATGCGAAAACACGGTTTTAATGCCGTAGAACCTGCGCGAGGCGCTATTGAAAAAATAGCATCTGATGCGCTGATTCAGCGCATCAGCGCAGCCTATGCGCAGGGCGAATCGAGCGCGGCCAGTGTGGTGAGCGAAGTGCAAAGCGATGCCGATTTATCGCGCATCATGCAGGAACTCCCTGCGATTGAAGATCTGCTTGAGAATCAAGATGACGCACCCATTATCCGCATGCTCAATGCGCTGCTCACGCAAGCTGCTCGCGATGGCGCGAGTGATATTCATATCGAGCCTTATGAGCGCACATCCAGCGTGCGCTTCCGCGTCGATGGCACGCTGCGCGAAGTCGTGCAGCCCAATCGCGCTTTGCATGCCGCGCTGATTTCGCGCCTGAAAATCATGGCCGAGCTGGATATCTCTGAGAAGCGTTTGCCGCAAGATGGTCGCATCAGCTTGCGCATTGGAACTCGCGCGATGGATGTGCGCGTGAGCACATTGCCTTCTGCGCATGGCGAGCGCGCCGTGCTGCGCTTGCTCGATAAAACCGCTGGAAAAATCAGCTTGGAGAGCGTGGGTATGCAAGGCGGTGTGCTCTCACAATTCGAGCATCTCATCACGCAGCCGCATGGGATTATTTTGGTAACCGGGCCGACGGGCTCAGGCAAAACCACCACGCTCTATGCTGCGCTATCAAAGCTTGATGCGAGCAGCACCAACATCATGACGGTGGAAGACCCGATTGAATATGAGCTTGCTGGCGTGGGGCAAACGCAGGTGAATGCGAAGATTGATCTCACCTTTGCCAAAGCGCTCAGAGCTATCTTGCGGCAAGACCCCGATGTCATCATGATTGGCGAGATCCGTGATTTTGAGACCGCGCAAATCGCGATTCAGGCTTCGCTCACCGGGCACTTGGTTTTGGCCACTTTGCACACCAACGATGCCAGCAGCGCTGTGACGCGATTGACGGATATGGGCGTCGAGCCGTTCCTTCTAAGCTCGTCCTTACTCGGCGTACTCGCGCAACGCCTCGTGCGTCGTTACTGCTCTTCATGTCACGGCAAAGGTTGCGATGCCTGTGGCCACACCGGCTACCAAGGACGCACAGGCATCTTTGAATTGCTGCAAGTCGATGACGAAATGCGCGCCCTGATTCACAACAAATCCGCCGAAGCCAATGTGCGCAGT
>JAYSRZ010000396.1:0-1231 GCA_043720775.1 Variovorax sp.
ATGGCGCTGTTGGTGATGTAGATGTGGCTGCCGTCTTGCAATCTGACGATGTAGCGGGCGTCGAGTTGGGCTGATGTGCTGCTGGTGACGAGCTGGAAATCTGCACCGCCTGCGAGCACTTCGCCAGCCATGGATTGGCCGCGCGCTGTGCCTTGTACTTTGCCGCCAGTGATGGGAATGATGCGGCGCTTGCCTGTGCCGAGTGAGTGTGTCATGTTGCCGGCTTCAATGGGCTTGGCGACTTGTACGGTCAAATGCATCACCGCTTCTAACTTGGGCGTGGGCAATGAAGTGGGCGTGTTCATGCGGGAATCTCCTTGGCATTCTGTCGTGCTCGCGAAGCTAATATCTGGCCATGACTTTAACCGCTGTCTCTGCACCTTCTTTCATTCCGCAAATTCGCTTGTATCAAAACTGGCTGGAGCGCGAGCGCGGCCTGCGCTTTGAAACTTATGACGCGCTGTGGCAATGGTCTGTGACGGAGCTGGATGCGTTTTGGCAATCGATTTGGGATTACTTCTGCGTTGAATCGCCTACGCCGCACAGCGCGGCTTTGGCGGATGATCGGATGCCACAGGCGAAGTGGTTTCCAGGGGCGCGGGTGAATTACGCAGCGCAGGTATTGCGCCACGCTGAGGCTGCACATGCAGCGGGCTTGATGGCGATCATCAGTGAAAACGAGCTGGGCGAGATTCGTGAGCTGAGCTGGCCAGAGTTGAAATCGCAAGTGGCCTCGCTCGCAGTGAGCCTGCATGAAATGGGTGTGCAGCGCGGGGATCGCGTGGCGGCTTACATGCCGAATATTCCTGAGACGATTGTGGCCAGCCTCGCGTGCATGAGCATTGGCGCGGTGTGGAGTGTGTGCGCGCCCGATATGGGCACGCCGGCTGTGCTGGATCGTTTCAAGCAGATCACGCCAAAAGTGTTGATTGCAGTCGATCGCGTGCATTACGCGGGGAAGACGCTGGATCGCTCTTCTGTCGTACAAGAGCTGTGCGCGGGGTTGCCAAGTGTGTCGCATGTGCTGATGTTACGCACGCCTTGGGGGAAAGAAGATGCTATAAAAACAGTAGCGCTTTGCGCAGATTTTATGCCGGCTACACAGCGAAAAGGCTTAAAAATTGACGCCTTCAAGCCTGAGATGCTGCCTTTCGATCATCCGCTGTGGATTGTGTATTCGAGCGGCACGACTGGCCTGCCCAAGCCCATCGTGCATGGCCATGGCGGGATA
>JAYSRZ010000397.1:0-1230 GCA_043720775.1 Variovorax sp.
AGCGAAAATTTGGTCGTAATAAGCATCACAATTTTTGTCTTTTTTGGCTGCCGTCTTAACAATCATATTAGCGGCAACAGCGCAATCGCCCACCTTCACGGTTAATCTTTCAATCGTTTCATTAACCTTCACCACATGCAAGCGCTGCTTTTGAGTGATGCGTTTATAAGACGGAACGACGACCACCTCATTGGCTACGCCCTGGTGGCTTTGCTTGAAAACGGCAATTTCGCTGTCGGCGTTGTTGAAGTCGATAAACAGGGTGCGAGCAGAAGCTGGTGATGCCATCAGCGCCAGGCTGAATGCGGTCATCAAGCCCAGATTTGTAAAAATTCGTTTTAGTTTCAGCATCCCAGTATGATAGTCAAAGATGCTTAAAGTTTCTTGCTTAGCGGCTACTTTGTGACAACAGCCCCATCACTTTTGAGTCGATTTGCCAACTTTTTCCGCTTTTGCATCGGCTTTGATATCGCTGAACTTGCCGTAGCTTTGCAACCTGTCGTAGCGTCTGTCCAACAACTCTTTCACTTTCAAATCACTCACTTGGCGATATGCATCGACCAAAGCGCGCTTTAAAAATGCTGTCATCTGCTTGTGGTCGCGGTGCGCGCCACCAACAGGTTCGTTGACGATTTTGTCGACGATGCCGAGGGCTTTGAGTCGGTGCGCGGTGATGCCCAGCGCATCGGCGGCGTCTTGCGCTTTGTCTGAGGTTTTCCACAGAATAGAGGCACAACCTTCGGGGCTGATGACGGAATAAATTGCATATTGCAGCATGACCAGCTGGTCACACACCGAGATCGCCAGCGCGCCGCCGGAGCCGCCTTCGCCAATGATGGTGGTGATGATCGGTACTTCCAGCTGCGCCATTTCAAAGATGTTGCGGCCAATCGCTTCGGACTGGCTGCGTTCTTCAGCGTCAATGCCGGGGTACGCACCGGGTGTGTCCACAAAAGTAAATACCGGCAGTTTGAACTTCTCAGCCGTTTTCATCAAACGCAGGGCTTTGCGGTAGCCTTCGGGTTTGCTCATGCCAAAGTTTCGCAGAGCGCGCTCTTTGGTGTCGCGGCCTTTTTGCTGGCCAAGCACCATGCACGCTTCACCATTGAAACGTGCCAAGCCACCCACAATGCTCAAATCGTCCGAAAAATGCCGGTCACCGTGCATTTCCACGAAATCGGTGAAGATGTCGTTGATGTAGTCCATCGTGTACGGCCGCTCGGGATGGCG
>JAYSRZ010000398.1:0-3526 GCA_043720775.1 Variovorax sp.
GCCGGATAGAGCTTGAGCGCCACCACGCCAGCATCGCGCGCGCGTTTGATTTCATCGGGCGGCATGTTGTCAGTGAGATAGAGCGTCATCAAAGGCTCAAACTGCATACCTTCAGGCACAGCTGCGGCAATGCGTTGCTTGTAGGCCAAGGCTAAAGCGGCGGTCGTCACAGGCGGCCTCAAATTCGGCATCACGACCGCGCGAGCAAACTGCGCAGCGGTATGCGGCACGACCACGTTGAGTGCCTCGCCATCGCGCAAATGCACATGCCAATCGTCGGGGCGGGTGAGGGTCAAACTTTGTGTCATGTGTGTATTGTCGCAAATGCTAGCCGGCATAAAAAAGGCCCGGAGCAAGCCCGAGCCTTTTCCGAAGTATTGTGGGCTTAGTTATGCAAAATTTTGGACAAAAACTCTTTCGTTCGCGTTTGGCGATTTTCTGGGTGATTGAAGAACTCGTCTTTGTTGCAGTCTTCCAAAATATTGCCACCCACGTCAATGAAGATCACGCGGTTGGCCACTTTGCGGGCAAACGCCATCTCGTGCGTGACTACCATCATCGTCATGCCTTCATTTGCGAGCTTCACCATCACATCCAACACCTCGCCCACCATCTCAGGATCGAGCGCAGAAGTGGGTTCGTCAAACAGCATCACGATGGGATCCATGCTGAGCGCACGAGCAATCGCCACACGCTGCTGCTGGCCGCCTGAGAGTTGGCCGGGAAATTTGTCTTTGTGTGCCATCAGGCCCACGCGATCAAGCATTTTTAGGCCACGCACCTTGGCTTCATCTTCGGTGCGACCCAGCACTTTGATTTGGGCAATCGTGAGATTTTCTGTGACGCTCAAATGCGGGAATAGCTCAAAGTGCTGAAACACCATGCCCACTTTGGAGCGCAGCTTGGGCAGATCCGTTTTTGGATCATGGATGCCAATGCCATCAACCCAGATCTCGCCTTCTTGAATGGGCTCGAGTGCATTGACTGTTTTGATCAGCGTGGATTTGCCTGAGCCCGATGGTCCGCAGACCACCACCACTTCGCCTTTGTTGATCTTGGTGGAGCATTTGTTAAGCACCTGCACTTTGCCATACCACTTGGATGCGTTTTTGATTTCAATCATGTTTTTCTCCTGGTCTTGTTCGGTTGCGATCAACGAATGATCTGGATTTTTTGTTGCAGGCGGCGTGCGGCATACGAGAGCGCCAAGCACATGAAAAAATACACCACGGCTGCGAGCAGATAAGCCTCCACCGGGCGACCATAGTTTTTACCCGCCGTTTCAAAGCCCTTGAGCATGTCGTACGCGCCAATCGCATACACGAGCGAGGTGTCTTGAAATAAAATAATTGTTTGCGTGAGAAATACAGGCAGCATATTGCGGAACGCCTGCGGCAAGATCACGATGCGCATGTTTTTCCCATACGTCATGCCGACTGCTTGGCCAGCATGGATTTGCCCACGCGGAATCGATTGGATGCCGGCGCGCACAATCTCAGAGAAGTAGGCCGCTTCAAACGCGATAAAGGTGATGATGGCGCTCAACTCAGCGCCCAAGGGGCGGCCAATGGCAAACGGGATGATGAGGAAGAACCACAGCAACACCATCACCAGCGGAATCGAGCGCATGGTGTTGACATAGGCTGCCGCAGGCAGATCCAGCCAAGGCTTGCCCGACAAGCGCATGAGCGCCAACACGGTGCCCAACAAAATGCCGCCGATCGTGGCCACAACAGTGAGCCAAATACTAAAGAAAAAGCCCTTGGTGACGAACGGCCCAATGACGCTCCAGTCAAAGAAACTCAGGTCTAAATTTCCCATGATCAATGCCCCCCGCCCATGCCGCCAGCCGACACAAAGCCGGGCACGCGGGATTTCTTTTCAATGTATCCCATGACGCGGTTAACAGAGAATGCCGAGATCATGTAGAGCATCGTGACTGCTAAATACATTTGAATTGGCGCAGAAGTTTCTTCACCCGACTGGCGTGCAAAGAACGTGAGCTCTGCAATCGACACAGCAAAAGCAACCGATGAATTCTTGATGATGTTCATCGACTCGGATGTGAGCGGTGGAATCACAATGCGCAGCGCCATCGGCAACAGCACGTAGCGGTAAGTTTGCGGCGTGGTAAAGCCCACCGCCATCGCGGCATAGCGCTGGCCACGCGGCAAGGCCTGGATGCCTGAGCGCACCTGCTCGCTCACACGCGCCGAGGTGAAGAAGCCCAAGGCGAGTACCACGAGCACCACGGAAGGTACGGTCTTCAAAACAGGAAAGATGGCCGGAATCACAAAATACCAGAGAAAAATTTGCACCAAGAGAGGGATGTTGCGAAACAACTCCGTCCACGCATTGCCAAAGCGCACGAGCCACGGCGAATTGGGCAGGGTGCGCAGCGTACCCATGAGCAAACCGACGCTCAGCGCCACGATGAGGGCGAACGCAGAGACAGACAGTGTCCAGCCCCAAGCCGACAAAATCCAATTGAGGTAAGTCTGATCTCCGCCTTTGCCAAAGCAGCTGGCGATGATCTCGCCAGTCGTGGTTTCTTTGCAGAATAGTTGCCAGTCCCAAGCCATTGTCGCTCCTCGTTATAAATCTGTATTTTTAGTTTGTAGCACGGTTGATGCCAAAACAAAACCCCTGGCAGGACTGGCCTGACAGGGGTTTACCTTGGGAGCAGATTACTTCTTCGCGTACTCTTCCATCGGCTTGTCGTTAGGCGTTGCCCAAGCGGTCTTGGTGCTGTCTGACAGAGCCAAGCCCACGCGGGTGTTTTTTGGAGCAATAGGTTGCATGAACCACTTGTCCCACAGTTTGGCCAAATCACCCGACTTGACGAGGCCAGCAATCACATCATTGCCCAGCTTCTTGAAAGCGGCATCGTCTTTGCGAATCATGATGGCGATGGGTTCGACTGAGAGCACTTCACCCACGATTTTGAAATCGGCAGGGGTTTTTGCAGAAGCGATGTTGCCAGCAAGAATAGAGCCGTCCATCACGAAAGCATCTGCACGGCCTGTCTCCAAGAGCAAGAAGCTGTCAGCATGGTCTTTGCCGAAAATTTCTTTGAAATCTACGCCGGTGGCGCGCTCGTTTTTACGCAGCGTTTGCACGGAGGTGGTGCCCGTGGTGGTGGCCACGTTTTTGCCATTGAGCTGAGCAATCGCGGTGATGCCAGAGTTGGCCTTCACAGCGATGCGCACTTCTTCCACAAAGGTGGTGTTTAGGAAGCCCACGTCTTTTTGGCGTGTGGCGTTGTTGGTGGTGGAGCCGCACTCGATATCCACCGTGCCGTTTTGCACGAGGGGGATACGGTTTTGCGATGTGACGGATTGGTATTTCACTTCCACTTTTTTGCCCACTTGCTTTTCCAGCTCAGCCAAAATGCGCGAGCACACTTCAACGTGAAAGCCAGTGAATTTGCCATCACCGAGGGTGTAGGACAGCGCGCCAGAAGACTCGCGCACACCCATCGTCACCACGCCCGAGGCCTTGACCTTGTCGATGGTGGAGCCAACAG
>JAYSRZ010000399.1:0-1225 GCA_043720775.1 Variovorax sp.
TGCTCAACGGCTTCGACGACATTGGCCTGACTTTGCGCCAGAGCGACAAGATCAAAGCGTTCGAGGCGGAGCGCTTGTCAGCCAAGCCTTGGCTTGAAACGAAGTCGGGATTGACTTTGCGATCAGCAAGCTTCGAATACGGCTCGCCCACATCGAGGAAACGCTCCGCATCAAACAAGTTGTCGCCGAAGCCACTCTTGCTGATGCGCTTCAAAAATTGCTTAGAAATGATGGCGTCGGTATCGACGTTTTCTCTGTCGATGGGGGCGACGAGGCCTCTGTGGATGGTGAATTTGTTCATTTTTTAGCTGAATGGGTGGTTGAAAGAGGATCACAGAAAAAACAGAAAAGATAGAGAAAGAATAAAAAAATCTTGCTGGATTTTCTTAAGCCGTCTTCATTTCTGTTGCTTCTGTTTCTTTCTGCTTTTTCTGCTTTACCAATTTCTAGCTCGTAAAAATTTTGCAAACTGACAAGCAGCACAGTGACTGGTTTATTTCTTCTTGCCAACATCTTCAATCTTCTCACCCGCTTTTTGAATGTCTTGGCCAACGCCTTTGACGGTGTTGCAACCAGCGACTGCGAAGCAAAAACCGAGGATCAAGGTGGATAGAAAGGTTTTCATGATGCATCCTTTAAAAATTGAAATAACACTTTAAGCGAAACGGCGAATATCGACGAAATGCCCATGCACTGCCGCCGCCGCTGCCATCGCGGGTGATACGAGATGCGTGCGGCCACCAGCACCTTGCCGACCTTCGAAGTTGCGGTTAGAAGTTGATGCGCAGCGCTCACCGGGCTCTAGGCGGTCTGCGTTCATCGCTAGGCACATGCTGCAGCCTGGCTCGCGCCACTCGAAGCCGGCGGCTTTGAAAATCTCATGCAGCCCCTCGCGCTCGGCTTGCGCTTTCACCAAGCCCGAGCCGGGCACGACCAAGGCGAGCTTCACATTCTTTGCGACTTTCTGGCCAAGGCGCTTGACGGTAGCTGCTGCTTCGCGCATGTCTTCGATGCGGCTGTTGGTGCAGCTTCCGATGAAGACTTTATCGACCGTGATGTCGGTGATCGCTTTGTTGGGATCAAGACCCATGTAGGCTAAAGCGCGCTCGATATCTTTGCGCTTGGTGGCGTCTTTTTCTTTGTCAGGATCGGGCACGCGGCCATCGATGCCGAGCACCATCTCAGGGCTTGTGCCCCAAGTCACTTGCGGTTGGATTTGCGTCGC
>JAYSRZ010000400.1:0-1219 GCA_043720775.1 Variovorax sp.
TTGACACGGCTAGCTCTCCAGCTCGGATACAAAGTTGCAGCAAAAGCCAGCACCAACGAAATCACGGCCACCGGCATGATGTCTGCCCACTGCGGATCGCTGGGCATACGGCTGATGAGATACACGTCTTTTGGCAGAAAGCTCGCGCGAAACACGCTTTCTAAAAACGGCACGATCACGTCGATATTGAAAGCCACCAACAGCCCAAGAGCAAGGCCCACACACGTGCCGATCACGCCACCAAAGCGCCCTGCACCACGAAGATTTTCATGATCGAGAGCGGCGATGCACCCAGCGTACGCAAAATCGCAATATCCGCTCGCTTGTCTTGCACCGTCATCACTAGCGTGGAAATTAGGTTGAAAGCAGCCACTGCCACGATCAGCGTGAGAATGATGAACATCATGCGTTTTTCCAGCTGCACAGCGGCAAACCAAGTGCGGTTTTGCCGCGTCCAATCGCGTACGACTTCGCCGCTGGAGAGTTTCACAGCGAGCTCCGCGCCTACCGTGCGCGCTTCGTGCAAATCTTTGAGCTTCACGCGCACGCCGGTTGGCCCTTCGAGCCGAAACACCTTGGCCGCATCATCCACATGCACCATCGCTAGCGTTGCGTCATATTCGTAATGCCCCGAATCAAACACGCCCACCACCGTGAACTGCTTCAATCGAGGCACGACGCCTGCAGGCGTCACCTGCCCGCCCGGCGCGATCAGCGTGATCTTCTCGCCGTTGCGCACGCCTAAGTTTCGCGCCAGCTCAATGCCCAGCACGATGCCGAATTCGCCGCTTTTGAGCTGCTCCAAGTTTTGCAGAGCCAAGGCTTTTGCGCCTTCGATGTCTTTTTTTCCGCCCGTGATATCGGTGACTTGCGGTTCGAGCTTCGGATCAATCCCGCGAATGATCGCGCCCTTCATATCCTCACCGCGAGCTACCAAAGCCTGCGCAGCAATAAATGGCGCAGCGCCAATGACTTGAGGATGCGCCTTCACTTCACTCAAAGTGCGAGCCGCATCCGGCAGCGCCGCCCCGCCCGGCGCAAACACCTCAATATGCGAAACGACTGAGAGCATCCGATCCCGCACCTCTTTCTGAAACCCATTCATCACCGAAAGCACAATGATCAGCGCCGCCACCCCCAGCGCAATGCCCAGCATCGACACGCCCGAGATAAAACTGATAAACCGATTAGAGCGAGAAGACCGCCCAGCCCGCGTGTA
>JAYSRZ010000401.1:0-1219 GCA_043720775.1 Variovorax sp.
TGAGCGCCATAAAGCGCGCGATCACGATAAACGATGTCCAAATCGCAATGGTGATGACTGCGGAGGCGATGCCGATGGTGCGCGGCGAAAGCCGTTGGAGAAATTGCATACTTTGATTATCGTTGTTGGCGATTGATGGCGTGCGGCCTTGGCTGCGTTTTTGATAAAGCGGCCTCGCCTGCGCTTGGGTTGTCCCCCTTCACTCGTGTCCCCCGCCGGCTACGCCGTCTCCGCCTTTTACCTCGTTGCGGGAGACAGCCCAACCACAGTCGAGGCCTTTTGGCGCGCTGAGAATTTGCACGCTGTTGTTTATTACTTTCGCTGTTGTTGAAGAGCGGTTGCTAGATAAACCGCTCCCGCCAACGCAGCGCCAACAATCAAAGTCCACGATACAGGCGAGCTAAAAGTCGCTAGCGGATCGCTGGCCAAGCGCCAATGCAGCAGAGCATGCACGATGCAAAAAGCAGCGAGCCCAGCGCGGCTCATGCGCTGCATCTTTGCATTCGCGTGATGCGTGAGTGCAATCAGCGCCCAAAACAGCGGCACATGAATCGCCACAAACCACCATCTGCCATCCTCGTCGCTCAAGCTGCGCAGCACGTAAAGCAAACGCCATTCAGATTGCGTCATCGCATCGAGCTCGTGCGAGAAGAGCAGGGCCAGCATGAGGTGGGTGAGAAGATTGGCATAGCGCATGTCTGCTCTTTCAAAGGCGGGTTGTCGTTTTGTAATGCACCAGCAGGCCTAAACTGAGCAACACCGCAGCGCCCACATCAATCCACATCACTTTAGCAACTGGCAGACGGTGAGGCTGAGTCGCGGCAATCAGCACGAAGCCCAGCATAGAAATTAGCGCAGCAATACCTACTGGCCAGCGCCAGTTGGGCAAGAGCACAGCGGCAAAGCAGGCTGATGCGAGCAGGCCAAAGAGCAAGGCGCGGTGTTGCATCAGGATGGTGAGATCGTGGCCTTCGCCCAGATTTACGCCATAAGCGCGCTCCAGCATGGCGCGACCAAGCAATCCGGCAAGTGGCAAAGCATGGATCAGCCCAGTCACTACAAAGCTTGTGCGAATCATCCATTCAGTCAGGTGTGTGCTCATACTTTTCCTTACCCGTGATGAAATACAGCAGCGGGCCAAATGAGCCGCAGGTGATGGAGAAAATCGCCCAAGGCCAGAAAGGGCGGCCTGTTGTATCGGCATCGCGTTTGATAAACA
>JAYSRZ010000402.1:0-3505 GCA_043720775.1 Variovorax sp.
CGCGCACCGATGGACTTGGGCGCTCACTGCTGGCGCTGTTGCCATCTCGGTGGCCAATGTCAATGGTGTGGTGGCCACTTGGCCCTATATTTCTAAGCCCGTGTTGCCCACCTACTATCGGCAAGCCAAGTTACTCGCCAAAACCATTGCCGAACGCGAGCTCAAAAATGTATTGCCCGCCTCGCCTGCGTTTGATTCAGATCTGGCCGTGTTGCGCAATGCGGATGTCAATTTGTTTTTCATCGAATCGTATGGGCGCGTGGCCTTCAGCAATGCCGCTATGCATGAGCGGCTCAAACCCTCACGCGAGGCATTCGCTGCGCAAATCAAGGCCAGCGGCCTGCAAGCGGTCTCCGCTTTTGCGGCCTCCACCACCTTCGGCGGCGCATCAGAGCTGGCGCATCTGGCCTTGCTCTCAGGCATCAACACGGGTGACGCCGCCGTGCATGACCTGCTGCTTACCACCGAGCGGCCGACGCTGGTGACGATGTTTCGCGATCGCGGCTATCAAACCCATGCCATCTATCCCGGCTTATCTTGGGATTGGCCAGAGAAATCGTTTTACCGCTTTGATAAATTTTTGGATGCGCGCGATCTTCAGTACAAAGGTCCAAAAATTGGCTATTGGAGCCTGCCAGATCAATATGCCTTGGCCAGCTTCAACCAAATCCACCCCATTACAGCCGCCTCGCCCAAGCGCTTGACTTTTTATCCCTCGATCACCAGCCACATGCCCTTCCATCCCGTTCCGCCGTATTTGGAAGATTGGTCTCAGATTCTGAAACCCGAGCCCTTCAGCGAACAGCAAATGGCTGCCGTCAATGCGCAGCCTCTCGATTGGCTCAACATGCGGCCCGGCTATCTCAGCATGCTGGAATACAATTTTAAATGGCTCTCTGGCTACCTTGCTCAGCCGCGAGTGCGAGATACGGTGTTCATCTTGCTGGGTGATCATCAGCCCGCAGCTAACGTGACTGGCGAGGGCGTGACTTGGGATGTGCCTATCCACATCATCAGTAACAACGATGAATTGATGCAGCGCTTGCTCAGAGTAGGTTTCACATCTGGCTTAGAGCCCTCAGATCCGAGGATTGGCGCTTTGTATGATTTCACCCAACTTTTGGTGAATATCTTCGACTCAAAAGCACCTCAAGCCACTCCCACGAAATCCACCCCATGAACATATGGCGCAGAGCTGCCACTGCAATTGCTGCATGCGCTCTCGCCTTCTCGCTAGCCGCAGGCGCTCGGTATATGCTGATTGAGCCTGCACACATCACATTCCAGTGTGATGGCGGCTCGCGCGAGCCTTGGTGCACAGTGCGCTCTTGGATCATCCAAGTCTTTGTGCATCAGCGAATTGGCTGGGCGGCTTTGGCGCTTGCCTCAGCAGCCCTCATCACTGGCTGGCTCTGGTTGGCTGCTCTAGCGCTTTTTGTATCTTGCGCCGGCTTGATCCTCTACACCACCGAGCTCTGCGCGCCAGCGGCACTGCTAGCACTGATCGTCGTCGTGCGCCAAGGCCACAACACCACGGCAGCGAGCAGCAAGAGCAGCACGCCATAGGCTAGCGCTTGAAGATTGCGCCAACCTTCGGCCCACATCATCCCTACAGCGCTCACCGCAACGACAACGGCCATCAGCATAGCCTCATTGGGGGCACGCTGAAAGCGATTTCCGATGCGCATTCTCTGCGCCCACAGCGCTGCAGTTGGTGCTAAAAACCACCACCACGGAAACGGCCGGTAGCGTGATTCAAGTAGCAACACCAGAGCCGCAGTCGCAGCTGAAAACAGCAACGCCAAGCGCAAAGCATCTTGGGTTTTCGTTGATTTTTCATGCAACGAAACCCATGTGACCGCTACACCGAGCAGCGCCAGAAAACAGCTCACCACCATCTCACGCGGGCTCCTGTCCCACTGCTGCACCATCAGCCATTGCAGCGGGATCATTGCCCCCAACAAAGCTGCCGACAAGGCAGCAGCGACTGCAGGCCTGCGGCGAATTGTGCAAACCAGCAGCGCAGTAGCGCCCGCCAGCAAAGCGCCAAGCGGGCCGCGCCACCAATGCGCATCTTCTGTGATGCGGCCACCCATTTGCACGCGCGCTTGCCCAAATTGATCAAACAAGCCCCAATACCCACCCATCGCGCCTTCAAACGAGCGCTTCCAAGGCTGATCAAAGCCTTCAATCAGGTTGAAACTTGGGCTATTGGGCTTTGTCTGCTTCTGGCTGGCGGCGAGAGCCATCAGATCAGTTAAATACCGGCTTTGCTCCACTTTGCCCGGCACTGCCCCCGCGCGCTGCCGCCCGGCAGCAGGCCAGCCCGTCTCGCCCACCCAAATCGGCTTGCCTGCAAATTGCTGCTGCATTTTGACGGCCACATTCAACACATGATCAGCAGCGAGATGCACTGCCACCGGCTCGTCTTCCCAATACGGCAAGATATGTACCGTGACCACATCGACATGCTGCGCCAGAGTTGCATGGCGTTGCCAAAACTCCCACACATCCGCGTATGTGATCGGTACGGGCGAGCGCTGCCGCGCCTCGCTCAAATATTTGCCCAGCACCTCGGGCGAGACTTCGCGCCTGAGCAAGACTTCATTGCCCACCACCAAAAGATCCACCACATCTTTGAATTCAGCGGCGAGCTGGACGCCGCGATCCAATTGCAATCGATTCTGCGCCTCATCGCGCGAGAGCCAAATGCCTAGACGCACCCGCATGCCCAGCTTGCGCGCCACCGCAGGCACGGCATCCTGCCCCTGCGATAAACCGTAGGTGCGAACGCAGTTCGTGAGCGTTTTTAGGATGCGCAAATCCGTCTCGATTTGAGCGGGGCTCACGCTGACCAAATAATTAAACGGCGTGATGTCATCGCGGCCTTCTCGGTGGCGAAAAGGCGAATACGAGACGCAGGGCAAAAGCGCAGATCCGCTGGCCGTCGATTCGATCGGCGCTTGTAAGTGAAACGGAATGCCCCGCGCGCCCCACCAAGCCAACACGATGAGCAGCGCAGCACCAAGCACTACCGAGGCGAACGAAACCCCTGTGCTGCGATGCGAAGCTGAATGTAAGGGCAAGTGCATTGGAGGAAAATAGAGTGAATCAATGCAGCGATTCGCTGCGTACACAGTCAGTGTAAGGTCTCGGGTTTTGCACACGACTCATCCACTTAGTCGCACTGACTTCCATTGATTACACGGCATTTTGAAAAAAATTCTCTCTTTTCATGTTCGCTATCGGCTTGGTGCAGCATTTTTGCTGGCCGCTGTCGTTGCGCTGGTGAATTACACATTGTGGTCAACGCTGGGCACTGTTCATCAAGCGCCCGATGTTTCGCCACGCGTGAATGGCTTAACTTACGCGCCTTTTGGGCGTGATGATGCGCCTTGGGTACGCAAACTGCCCCTCGAACATTTGCTCCACGAAGATTTGAAGCTCTTGGCCAATGTCACCGGGCAAATCCGCGTGTACAGCGCAGCGCAGTTTCCGCAATTGC
>JAYSRZ010000403.1:0-3499 GCA_043720775.1 Variovorax sp.
TTCCACGCCTTTGGCCGCATAAATCGCCGCAATCTTTGGCAGAAACTCTTTTGCCACACCCCTAGCAATTAGCAAGCCCTCAGCCGCATTGCAAGGCGAATATTTATTCGTCTTCGCGTTATCCGCCACGCGCACAGCCATCTCGATATCGCAAGGATCATCCACATACACATGGCAATTGCCATCCAGATGTTTGATCACCGGCACTTTCGCATCGCGCGAAATCCGCTCAATCAGCCCTTTGCCGCCGCGCGGAATGATCACGTCCACAAACTGCGGCATCGTGATCAATTGCCCCACCGCATCGCGATCCGTCGTAGGCACGAGCTGCACGCCGTCTTCTGGCAAACCGCTCTCAGCCAAAGCCTGGCGCACGAGCGCAGCCAAGGCGCGGTTCGATTCAATCGCTTCCGAGCCGCCGCGCAAGATGCAAGCATTACCGCTCTTGATCGACAGACTCGCCGCCTCAATCGTCACATTCGGCCGGCTCTCATAAATCATGCCAAACACCCCAATCGGCACGCGCATCTGCCCCACGCGAATGCCGCTGTCCATCTGCCGCATGCCTGAAATCTCGCCAATGATGTCAGCCATCGCCGCGAGCTGCTCGCAGCCGAGGGCACAGGTCTCGATGGTTTTCGCATCAAGCTTCAAACGATCCACCATCGGCGCGGAGAGGCCAGCAGCCACAGCGCGATCTAAATCCTTCGCGTTTTCTACGGCCAAAGAAGCCACGTTAGAGCGCAACAACGCAGCCAGTCGTTTAAGTGCACCGTTCTTCACCACAGCCGGCGCCCGCGCCATCTCAAACGCAGCAGCACGCGCTTGGCTGCCTAAGAGTTGCATGAGTTCTGGGGTGGTGGATGCATTCATACTCAAGATTTTCTCACGATGCGTTAGTCATGGCGTTTTACGCGATTAACTGCTGTTTCAAACAAAATTTTGTGCGAGACACAACTTAAGCATGCTTTTAGAGGCAGCCCGCGCAGTCAGCTAAAGACAGCAACATCACTCAATCAACGCTTGCCCGCCATTAAGCCAAGCGGCATCAAACCCAGCGGATAAAACGATTGGTTGAACGCGCCCAAGCCCGGCATCAGAAAAGCGCTTGGCGTACTTCTTCAAAGTGCTTTCGTCTTCGGTGATTACATGGGGAATCGATTCGCAGCTTGCTTGCGCCAGCATCTTCACATCATCGCTGAAGCGCGCACGCTGATCGCCTGCATCGCGCGTGAGCTTGGCCAGCAGTTCCCCTGTTTTCATCGCGTGATCAACATTGAAAGGCAAGACGATCAGATTGCGTAGCGGCAGATCATTGATGGTTTGCTTTTGTTGGAATTCAGCCAATGCAATGGTTGACACATAAAGCGGCATGCTCTTTTGCAAAATTTCCAAAAAGTACCTGTTCGCCGTTTCGTGATTCGGGCGCGAGCTCACCATTAAAGTGATCAGGTAGCTCGTATCCAGCAAAAATGCGCTCAAGGCGTATTCCCTCGAATCTGCTCTACCCAAGCAGCAGAATCCGGCACATCCGCCCAAGCCTTGGCAGCTCTCTCGCGCCCTCGGCGCAACGCCTCCATATCTGGCTTATTGTTGTGCTCCACAAATTCGATGAGTTTTGCATCTTTGTATTCATGCGTCATCACATTAAATTGAGCGCTAATCCTGACCATGGCCGGTTTGTAGAGGCGGTTGACATAGTCGTTGCGAATCACATCTTTGGTCGCCTGCACAGTGAGTCTCGTGCCATCAGGCAAGCGCATGTGGGCGTTGGCAACAGCACTGCCACCTAAATCTTCAATCTCGCCCCGCAAGTATCGCTCTACTTGCACCCATTGATCCGCATCGTCAGTTCGGTAATCTGACCGGCTGTCGATGACGATGCTTTGCGCAAGAGCCGGCGATTCAATCACAAACTGAGCTTGTTTATTTGCCAACAATCTCTTCTGCAAACGCAGCACCACCTCGCGGCGCTTGGTTTGCAAGCCGTCAATGATTTGGCCTGCAACCAATAATGCCAAATCATTGAATAGCGAAACCGAGTTCAAAGGAGTGGTTTGCACAGCCAACGAGCCATGAATCACCGAGACTTCTAGTTGCGCTGTGTTGACGCTCTTATCTTCCCCGCCGCGCACAAACTCTTCCACATCGCGACTGAAATCCCGCAGAGTAGCCAGCGGCACGCGCTCCGGGCTGATGTCATAGCCAAAAGAGCTGTCTTTGAGCTTGAAGGTGATGGGTTGCGCGTTCACGTCATGATTCTACGCCGCATTGTCACGCGGGATGGGGCGAAGACGCGCCACCGTTTGCACCAATCAGCAGCTAAGCTTGCCGTAAGTTGATGGCCAACAAATCGCCTCACAAATCAACACTAGGCTCACCAGACCAATTGCCATCTCCAAGCCCTATTGAGCGCCACACCGGATCTTAAACCGCGCGCCGCGCCTGCGCACCAAGCATTTGCATCATTTCAATAGTAGAGCTTGCATACATACATTATTTGTCGCATGCTCGCTGCTTTATTGGAGCATCTTCATCATGTTCAGAGAAGAGGACAAATACAACCCTTATTCGCCGCGCGAAGTTGCTAAAACTGGCTTGAAAACGCTGCTTTTATTTGGATTTATGGTGATCAGCGCCGTCATCACCGTCGCGTTTGTGATCGGTAGATGGAGCTTGTGGCCGTTCGCGGGCTTCCTTGTTGCGCAGATTGCATTTGCCTTGCTGCTCGAATACCTTATTCCCGACAATAAATCATTCCCCGGGCATATGCTCAGCGGCGAAAAAGCCCCCAACCCGCCGAGCGACCAAAAGCCGTAGTGCGCATCTGAGCGAGCAAGCACGCGAGATCGACACGACCGACATGACCGAGCTACAGATGCAGACACTCCGCCAACGCTGATGCACTTTAAGTGCCGCGCCCGAGAGCTTAATCTTGCAGCGCGCTAACCAACAAATAGCCCATGCCGATCAGCACCGGGCTGACCACGCCAAGCACGATCAGCCAGCCCCAACCCAGCGTCACGCCAAAGCTGACGCCGCCGATGAAAAGCCAGAGCGAAAGCTTGAGGGGTTTGAATGCAATCATGGGTAAATGGTTTTTAAGCAGTCTTTATCGAGCCCATGCTTTCAACCGCTGGCCCGCTCCAAATTCAACGCCAGCAGGCGTTTGAGGATCTCTTCATCGGGCATGGCGGCGGAATAGTCTGCCCAGCCGTAGGCCTGCGCTACTGCTGCGTCTAGCTGCTCGTGGGCGGATTGGAGCCATTGGGCTTTGCCTTCTGCCTTTTGGTTGTAGAGATTGGTGAGGGTACGTTGGCTCAGGGCTTTTAGATCACGCTCATTGAGATCATCGCGCGGCAAAATGCGATCCGGGTAGGGGCTGCTGGCCATGCCCAGCGGCGTGATCTCGGGGGTGCGGCGCGTCCATTCCGGGGGATTGAGCCAGGCCTCGCGCAGCGTATGCAGACGATGCGCGGCTTGCGCTATGGATGTGGCG
>JAYSRZ010000404.1:0-3497 GCA_043720775.1 Variovorax sp.
GGCGAGCTGCCGCATTCTCATATTGGCGAGACGATGGATTTTTTAGCAATTGCCGTCAGCGCAGGCGAAGTCATTTTTCAGGGCACACCGCAAACCAAACATTTGAATCCCATGGGCACAGTGCATGGCGGCTGGTATGCCACTTTGCTAGATTCTGCTCTGGGTTGTGCTGTTCACACCATGATGCCGCCTGGGCGCGGCTATACAACGGCTGAGTTATCTGTCAATCTCGTGCGCGCCGCAGCGGTCGGCAAAGAGCCGTTGCGCGTGATCGGCAAGGTGCTGCATTGCGGCAAACAACTCGCCACCGCTGAAGGCCGCATTGTGGATGCAGCAGGCAAGCTCTATGCGCATGCCACCACCACTTGCCTCGTGTTTGAAATGAAGTGAGCCGGGTTGACGTCACATGCTTGCTCTGCCCCCCATCCACCGCTTGGAAGCCTATGGCAATATTGCACAAAGCCTGAGCGTGGTCGAGCAATTACGCAAGCAACGGCAAAACAACAGCGAAATCGCGCAGCGCACACAAGCGCTCCGTCATTGGCAAGCCCAGCGCTTTCGCAACACCTACGATGATATTTTGCAAGATGCACATATGGGGCCTGCCGCTTTGTTTTTCTTGACCGAGCTTTATAGCGAACAAGAATTTTCTCAGCGAGATGTTCAATTTGCCCGTATCGCCGGTGCCATCGAGCGTTTGTTTCCGCAAACTGTTGTACAAACCGCCACTCTGCTGGCCAAGCTGCATGCGCTGTCAGAAACTTTAGATGCCTGCATGGTATTCGAATGGCAAAACAGTTTTGCAAAGCACAGCGAAGTAGATTTGCCCTGCTATCAAAACCTGTGGCGAAGTCTCATGGATACACCGGGCTATGCTGCGGCGCGCCAGCAGCAACTCGATGCCACACAAGACCTTGGACTTCAACTCCAACGCCACACCCGAGTGCCTGGCTTGCATCTGATGCTCAAAATGATGCGCGCTCCGGCCACAGCGGCAGGTTTACAAGATCTACAACGCTTCCTTGAGCGTGGCTTCGATACCTTTGGACAACTAGGTAAGGCGGGCAAAGTACCAAGCTTTCTTGCCACCGTTGCGCAGCGAGAAGGTGCTTGGCTAGCGCAAATGGCGGCTTGAATCTTGTGGAATTTTCTTAGGCGGAATCTGCTCGGTATCGGGACTTCACTGAGATGCAGGTGGGCGTAGCTAACCTAAAATCGTTCAAGATTTTGGAGACACAGCATGCTGACTACACACAGCGCATCCAGCGCCAGCGCCCCACAAGAACGCATTTGGCTCGACAGCTATCCGCCCGGTGTTGTTCACGATATTCATCCCGAGCAATACCAATCGCTCTCGCAGTTGCTGGAAGAAAGCTTCAAGCGTAACGCTGCTAATTCCTTTTCCGTGTGCATGGATCAATGGATGAGTTATCGCCAGCTCGATGATTCCTCCAGTGCGCTCGGTGCTTGGCTGCAAAGCCGTGGTCTGCCTGCCGGCTCGCGCGTTGCCATCATGCTGCCCAATATTCCGCAATTCCCCGTCACCATGACTGGCGTGCTGCGAGCGGGCTATACCTGCGTGAATGTGAACCCACTTTACACGCCTCGCGAGCTCGAGCACCAGCTCAAAGATTCTGGCGCAACGACAATTGTGATTCTGGAGAATTTCTGTCATACGCTCTCCGAGGTGATTGGTAAAACGCAGATCAAAGAAGTTGTCGTCGCATCTATGGGCGATATGCTCGGCTTCTGGTACGGCCAATGGCTGACTTTTGCTGTACGTCATTTGGCCAAGATGGTGCCGGCATATAAGCTACCGCTCGAAGGCGGTTTGACTGTCACACCATTCAGTCGCGCGATTGCAGAGGGCACAAATAAACCATTGAAGCCGTCGCAGGCCAATCTCGATTCGATTGCCTTTTTGCAATACACCGGCGGCACAACAGGCTTGTCCAAAGGCGCAGTGCTCACGCATCGCAACATCATCGCGGCGATCTTGCAGGCTGAAGCGTGGTTTTCTCCTGCTTTGAAAGATATCGGCGATGTGAGCAAAACCAACAGCATCGCAGCACTTCCTCTGTATCATATCTTCGCGCTCACACTCAGTCTGCTGGCCATTCGCAATGGCTCGCACATGACGATGATTCCGAATCCACGCGATTTCGGCAAGTTCATCGATGTGCTCAAGAAGCGCCCCTTCCATATGCTGCCCGCAGTGAACACGCTGTTCAACGCGCTGTTGCAACATCCGCAATTTAAGAGCGTGGATTGGAGTCATCTTCGGGTTTCGCAAGCTGGCGGCATGGCAGCATCCGAAGGCACCGCCAAGCATTGGTTTGAGGCCACAGGATGCCCCATGGTGGAGGGCTGGGGCATGAGTGAGACATGTGCGATTGGCACCAACAATCCAGTCACCAACAAAGAATTTACCGGCACGATTGGCCTGCCACTGCCAAGTATTTATGTGGCCATCAAAGACGACGATGGTCACAGTCTCGCTGTGGGTCAATCGGGCGAGATTTGCATCAAAGGCCCTAATATTATGACGGGCTACTACAACCAGCCCGAAGAAAACAAAACCGCCTTCACATCCGATGGCTACATGCGCACCGGCGATATCGGCATCATGGATGCGCGTGGCTACACAAAGATTGTGGATCGCAAGAAAGACATGATCATTGTGAGCGGCTTCAACGTGTTCCCCAACGAGCTCGAAAACGTGATTTCTCTGTGCCCCGGCGTGGTTGAATGCGCGGCAGTTGGCGTGGCGGATACCAAGCAAGGCGAAGCGATCAAAGTGTTCGTTGTGAAAAACGATCCTAGTATGACGGAAGAGCAAGTGATGAGCTTTTGCCGCCAAAATCTCACGGGCTATAAGATTCCGAAGTATATTGAGTTCCGCGATGATCTTCCGAAGACCAATGTGGGCAAGATTTTGCGGCGTGAATTGCGCAGTGGGAGGTGATGTTTTGATTTGATAGACGCTACTTTTTTAATAGCGTACTGTGTATATTTTATAAAGGCAGTCAGCATATTTTTCTTTGAATTGCAGTGCTCAGCATGTCTGCTACTTCTGTCTACACCTTACTTCAGCGCGGCTGGCTCTCCAGTAACAATATTGTTTTTCATCAAGGTATACGCACAGCCGTCGTGGACACCGGCTACCGCACGCATGTCGATCAAAAGCGGAATTTATTGCATGTGGCATTGCGTGGCCGTACGCTAGATGCGATCATCAATGCGCATTTGCACGCGATCACTGTGGTGGGAACGCATCACTGCCTCTAGAATATCCCCCCTGCACAGCTCTCGATTCCGCCGGGGCATGCGAATGAGGTAGCACGTTGAGATGTCAAAGCTCTGTCTTACGAGCCCACAGGACAATCCTGCCCGCGCTTTTTGCACCACGATGTGTTGCTTCCAGGCATTAGTATTGAGCTCGGGGATCATTTTTGGGAGATTCATACTGCACCCGACTACGATCGGCATTCCGTGAT
>JAYSRZ010000405.1:0-1212 GCA_043720775.1 Variovorax sp.
GCGCTATGTGAAAGTGGCCAAGACAGGTAACGACAAAGAGGCTGTGAAGCTGGTCGCCGTTTTGGAAAAATGCCAAGCCGTGCTCGATCAAGGCAAACCGGTGCGCGGCATTGATTTTTCCAAAGAAGAGCTGGTGACCCTCAAACCTTTGTGCTTGATCACGGCCAAACCGGCGATGTTTGTGGGCAATGTGGCAGAAGACGGCTTTGCGAACAACCCGTTTCTCGCCAAGCTTGAGGAATACGCCAAAGGCCAAAACGCGCCCGTGGTGGCGATTTGCGCAAAGATTGAAGCCGAGCTGGCCGATATGAGCGATGAAGACAAAACGACTTTCCTCGCCGACTTAGGCCAAAGTGAGCCGGGTTTGAACCGCTTGATTCGCGCAGGTTTCACGCTGCTCGGCTTGCAAACCTACTTCACTGCCGGCGAGAAAGAAGTACGCGCATGGACCGTGCCGATTGGCGCGACCGGCCCCCAAGCGGCTGGCGTCATCCACACCGATTTCGAGCGCGGCTTCATTCGCGCGCAAACCATTGCGTTTGATGACTACATCGCTTTCAAAGGCGAGCAAGGCGCGAAAGAGGCGGGCAAGATGCGCGCTGAGGGCAAGGAATACATAGTCAAAGATGGCGACGTGCTGAATTTCTTGTTCAATGTTTGACACAAACGCTATTAATTAGATAGCGCTTTACGCAGTAAGTACGGGCTTAATCTGCCGATTTCGTACTAAATTTAATGTGCCGAGCACTTCTATCGAGTGGCACTTTTTAGGCTTCATAGACTTGCTCAAAGACATTTGGATGATTTGATAAAACTCAGTTTTCGAGCCTAGAATGGTGCTTGTTCTGTTGCAAATTAATCATATTTGTTTCAATCAATGAGTTTCTTCGAGCAGGGTTTCATCAGTGAATGATTTGGAGATCGTAATTTGGGGGGCTTGCTTAGGCATCTATGCCTCTTACGCCTGCCTGTCTGTTTTTTATGCGGCGTTCAATCGCAATCTGCAAGGCTTGGAGGCTGTAGCCTTTGTACTGTGCAGCGCCAGCTTCGTGGCCTGTGCAAGCGGCTTGTTTAAACATTTTGTGCCCGGTTTCGATGACCGCATCTACGACGCAGCGTTGATCGTCTCGGCAAGCTTGGCCACAGCGGTATCTGCTTTCGGTTTGAGGGCTTTCTTGCGTGCGCAGCTGCGCGATGCCATCATCGATCGCG
>JAYSRZ010000406.1:0-1212 GCA_043720775.1 Variovorax sp.
ACGATGGGAATGCGTTTCTCGCGAGCGGCAATGACCTCTGGGTTGTCATCCTTGACAGCTGTGGATGTGACGATGCAGTCCGCATCGGCAATATTGGCAGCGGCATGCCCGACCGATGTATAGATGCCCAATGCAGCCAGACGCTGTAGCACTGCGCCATCGCTCAAATCGGAGCCTGAGATTTTGTAACCAAGATTGAGCAAAACTTCAGCGATGCCGCTCATGCCTGCTCCGCCAATGCCGACGAAGTGAATATTTCTAATAGCGTGTTTCATGATTTGTTTTTTGTTAATTCTTCGCAAGCGTTGATAACTGCTTCTGTGGCATCTGTTTTTCTTAGAGAAAAGGCCTTTTGAGCAAACAGGAGCTGCGTCGCGCGCTCATTTTTTGATAGCAAATGTACGACGCGTTCTACGCTGAACTGCGACTGTGGCAACAGAACAGCAGCACCTTGCTCGCTCAAGAATTTGGCATTGGTGGTTTGATGGTCGTCTACGGCAAACGGAAACGGCACGAAAACTGCCACCGCGCCCACTGCAGCAATCTCGCTCACCGTCGACGCGCCCGCGCGGCAAATCACCACATCCGCATCCGCAAAAGCTTGCGCGGTGTTGGCAATGAAAGGTGTGAGTTCGGCCTCAATGCCAGCAGCGGCATAGTTGGCGCGAAGTTGCTCAATTTGTTTTTCTCCGCCCTGATGAATCACTTGTGGGCGCTCTGCAGCAGGAATTTGTGCCAAGGCCTGCGGAATCACTTCGTTCAAGGCTTTCGCACCCAAGCTGCCACCAACAACAAGCAACTTCATGCGTCCAGTGCGGTTTGTAAATCTCGTCTCAGGTGCGGCTTGCTCCAAAAATTCTCTGCGCAGTGGATTGCCAATCCACTCACCTTTTTTGAAGACATTAGGGAATGTCGTGAACACACGATCTGCCACGCCTGCAAGAATCTTGTTGGCCATACCCGCCACAGAATTTTGCTCATGCAAGATCAGCGGCTTGCCCAGCAGCACGGCCATCATGCCGGCTGGAAACGTGATGTAGCCACCCAAGCCAATCACCACATCAGGCTTCACATGGCGAATCACGCCAATGCTTTGCCAAAAAGCTTTCAGCAAACGCAGAGGTAAGAAAGCAAGTGTCACTAAGCCTTTGCCGCGCACTCCCGAAAAATCAATCTGCTCGAATGCGAAGCCGCGCGGCGGCACAAGCCTAG
>JAYSRZ010000407.1:0-1211 GCA_043720775.1 Variovorax sp.
ATGTTTTTGATTGGCGGAGAGCTCGCACAATCGCGTATCGGCCTGCCATCTGCGCTATCGAATATTTTTCAAGGCGTATTGCTGATCGCGCTGCTGGCATGCGATACGCTTATCCACTATCGAATTCGTAGCACCTCACGCAGTAAATACGCCGGCTAATTGCCTAAAACGCTTAAAAAATGAACGAAACAGCCCTCTTGCTCGCCGCCACACTCAATGCAGGTACACCACTGGCTTTAGCAGCGCTGGGGCTGCTGATCAATGAGCGGGTCGGCGTGTTGAATCTCGGCGCTGAAGGGCTGATGCTGATTGCCGCAGTAGCGGGCTTTGCGATTGCTTTTCATACGGGCAGCGACACGCTGGCCTTCGTGGCTGGTGCGCTAGCTGGCGCGACTGCTGCTGCAATATTCGGCTGGCTCGTGATTTGGCTGGGCACAAATCAATACGCTACCGGGCTGGCGATGAGCCTGTTCGGTGCGGGTTTCTCAGCATTTGTGGGCGCGGCCTATGTGGGCAAGAAGCTAGACAACCGCATGGAGCATCCGATTCCCTTTCTCGCCGACATTCCCTTCATTGGCACGGCGCTTTTTCGCCAGCATGCGTTGGTTTATCTCACGATTGCACTTACTGCTGTGCTGGCTTGGTGGCTCTTTCGCACGCGCGCCGGCCTCGTGCTGCGCAGCATCGGCGAATCGCCGGAGTCGGCGCATGCACTGGGCTACCGCGTGCGATGGGTGCGGCTGGCCGGCGTCATGGCCGGTGGGGCGCTGTGTGGCGTCGCAGGCGCTTACCTGTCGGTCGTGTATGCACCGCTCTGGGTGGAGGGCATGGTGGCGGGGCGCGGCTGGATTGCGCTGGCGCTCACGGTGTTTGCCACATGGCGACCCGCGCGGGCATTGCTTGGCGCCTATCTTTTTGGCGGCGTCACGATGCTGCAATTGCACTTGCAGGGCCGAGGCGTGGAAATTCCCTCGCAATTTATGAGCATGCTGCCCTACATCGCCACCATCGTCGTGCTGGTCGTCATGTCGCGCAATCCTGTGTGGATTCGGATGAATATGCCGGCTTCGTTAGGAAAACCCTTTAATCCGAACAGTTGACTAGCCGTCGCGGGCTATTTCTCACATAATCTGGTTTGATTTTTTGCTTATCTGCTGATGTCATATTATTTTTAAGAAGGAAACGAAAGATGACTGACTCTTCCAAGCGCT
>JAYSRZ010000408.1:0-1209 GCA_043720775.1 Variovorax sp.
CGCATAAGTGCTCAGCATGGTTTTGAGCTTCACACCTTGCTCACTCGCACGAGGATAGGCAAATGTCAACGCACCACTCGGGCAAACCGTGGTGCAAGCGCCGCAACCGACGCATAAATTCGGGTTAACTTTGATCTGCTGGCGATCTTTTTCGCTGCTGATGGCTTTGGCCGAGCACACGTCAATACAGGCGTAGCAGCCGACTTTTTCATTGCGGCTGTGGGCGCAGATTTTTTGTTTGTAGTTGAAAAATTTGGGCTTCTCAAACTCGCCTACCAAGCCTCGCATCTTTAGCAAAGGCGCGGCATCAACGCCATCCCAGCGGAAATAGCCTTGCGGCAGCGCATGTTGCGTAAAGCCAGTTTCAGAAGTCATAGCCTCAACAGTGCGCAAATCCAAAATCAAATCAAAGCTGGCTTTAGAGCTTTCTATTTCACGGTTGAAATCTATCGCACCAGCCACTTGACAAGCTTTCACGCAGCTTTGGTCGGAGATGCAAAGCATCATATCCACTTGGTAATCTAAGCCAATGGCATCTACCGGACACGCAGTCACGCAGGTGTTGCAACGAGTGCATACGTCCAAGTCAATTGGGTTGTTGCGTTGCCAAGAGAGTTCAAAGGTACCTAACCAGCCTTTGAGTGATTCGATTTTCCCGCCTAGCACGGGAAAGCGGCGCTCTTGCCGAGGTGTGAAAACAGATACGGATTCTTTTTCCCCTTGAGTAAATACTGTGATGTCCAACTCTTCGCCTAACAAATCAGCTGCACGTTCAGCAGCTGCAATCTCGCCAATAATCAAGACATGGCCTGCGCTTTTGTAGGTGACGGTAGGGACGGGCTCAGGCTCAGGCAGTTGAGCGACAGCCAACAGCGCCGCAATTTTCGGACTGGCCTGCTTCGCATCCTTGCTCCAGCCACCCATCTCACGAATATTGACAAAGCGAATCGGCGAGCTCGCACCCACCGTTTGCTCGGCCAATTCAGTAAATAAACGCTTTTCTTGGGTGCAGGCGACGACAACGTCTTCGCCAGATTGGATCGCCTGCTGGAAGCTGCCTGCCTCGCGGCGGCACAGGGTGGTGTGAAGGGTTATATTTTCATTCAGCGCAGCGCCCAAGCTTGTGGGGTCCAGCGGCATGGTTTTGCTGCAATCGCAAATCAGAGTGGTCATCGTTAGGTCCGGAAATATGTGTCGAGTCAGATGCGG
>JAYSRZ010000409.1:0-1208 GCA_043720775.1 Variovorax sp.
CCCGGATTTAAATGTCATGGCACGCTATTGCGAAGAACATAAACCCAAGCTCTACGTGAGCGTCAGCGTTTTGCACAACCCCACCGGCGCATGCCTCTCACCCTCCAGCGCCCATCGCATTTTGCAGCTCGCCAATCTTCATGATTTCCATATCGTTGAAGACGACACTTATTGCCACATCGCGCCAGCCCAAGTCAGCCGCATGTGCGCCCTCGACGGCTTGCAGCGCACCATCTACGTGAGCGGCTTCGCCAAAATCCTCGCCCCCAACTGGCGCATTGGCTTCATGGCCACGCCTGAGCATCTCACGGAGCGTTTGCTCGATACCAAACTCTTAACGAGCCTCACCACTCCCGCCCTGCTAGAAAAAGCCCTCGCGCACTGCATCGTTGAAGGCCATCTGCGCAAACACAGCGAACGCGTGCGCACGCGCCTAGATGCTGCAAGAAGCCGCAGCGTCAAACTTGCCCTGCAATCGGGCTGCACATTCGCCGCAGA
The DNA here is from genome assembly GCA_043720775.1 of Variovorax sp. Lineage (GTDB taxonomy): Bacteria > Pseudomonadota > Gammaproteobacteria > Burkholderiales > Burkholderiaceae_C > JANMDU01. The sequence continues at coordinate 499 of JAYSRZ010000409.1, forward strand.
GCCCGCAGGTCTTTTCGGTTGGGTCGACACCGGCATCGATACCGAACCGCTGGCTCAGCGCATGCTCGATGACGGAATCCTGCTTGCGCCCGGTGCATTGTTTAACGCTGCAAGGCAACCGAGCACCTTGATGCGAATCAATTTTGCAACGACGCAAGAAGCGGGGTTTTGGAGGAGGTTTGTGGTGCAGCGCAATCGCTAGCCGTGCGAAAAAAGCAAACGTTATTCAGCAGTCGGAGCTGATTTTTTTGGCTGCTTCATCAGCGCCCAAGCCATCAAGCCCAGCAAGACCACGCCCGCAAGCAACACGCCCCAAAGCACCAAGCTGCGCGTGGGTGGCGTGTTCGTGGGGCTTGTCGCCGCCACCGAAACGCCAGCCGCTTGAACGGCGTTGGCTGCGAGGGCAGCGCTTGCCAGTGGCAAACCATTTTCTTGCCCACTTTGGTAGCCCGGAATCAAACTGGAGACAGGCAAATAGGCGCTCGCTGCATTGGCCAAACCAGCCGCCAGAGAAAACGGCGCAGTGCCGCTTGCGAGAAAGATGACTTGCGTCGGCTCAAACAGCACCGAGACTTCCGGCGCAGCAGAAAAACCAGCGGTCTTCTTATCCGCCTCGATTTTGATTTCCTTGTAGCTCGCGTTGCCCAGCTCAACGGCGGTATTGGCTTGCTCTTTGCCGTTGGCCACCATGTTGTAGATCACGGTGCTGG
>JAYSRZ010000410.1:0-3476 GCA_043720775.1 Variovorax sp.
GCAGCGCAGCGCCCATTCTTCTGGGCTGACTTGGGATTTCACGGAAGGGATGATGAGCGCTGGCATATGAGTCTCCTGAAATGTGTTTTTAACTGCACATACTATAGACCCACTATTTTTTAGATCAAATCGGCCTGTCGCCGGCATAACACCTGCGCAGAGCGCTATAGAATTCATAGCAAATGCTTAAACGCAAGAAAAGGCATAATAAACGCATTCTTTAGCTGTTTTTTGATATGAACCTTCATCAATTCCGCTTCGTGCAAGAAGCCGCGCGTCGCAACCTCAATCTCACTGAAGCCGCCAAAGCGCTGCACACCTCGCAGCCCGGTGTCTCCAAAGCCATCATTGAATTTGAAGAAGAGCTGGGCATTGAAGTGTTTGCACGGCATGGCAAGCGGCTCAAACGCATTACTGAGCCCGGCGTGCAAGTTCTCAAAAGCATTGAGATCATCCTGCGCGAAGTCGGCAACCTCAAACGCATCGGCGAGCAGTACAGCTTGCAAGACAGCGGCACGCTCAGCATTGCCTCAACACACACGCAAGCGCGCTACGTGCTCCCTGGCCCGATTTCCAAGCTGCGCGAGACTTTCCCCAAAGTCAACATCAGCCTGCACCAAGGCTCGCCCGATCAAGTGGCGAAAATGCTGATTGACGAAGTGGCCGAGATTGGCATCGCCACCGAGAGCTTGGCCGATTACGCCGAGCTCGTCACTCTGCCTTGCTATGAATGGCAGCATGTGCTCGTAATGCCAGTCGATCACAAGCTTGCTCGGGTTAGCGAAGTCACGCTGCAAGATTTGGCAGCCGAGCCGCTCGTGAGCTATCACCCAACGTTTACTGGCCGAACGAAAATCGACGCCGCTTTCGCCGCGAAAAAACTCTCCCCCCGCATGGCCATTGAAGCCATCGACTCCGACGTGATCAAAACCTATGTGCGCGCTGGCTTGGGCGTTGGCATCGTGGCCGAGATGGCAGTAAACGCGGAACTGGAGAAAGACCTCATCGTCAAACCCGCCGGCCATCTCTTCGGCAAAAACACCGCACGCGTCGCCTTCAAACGCAGCGCCTACTTGCGCAATTTCATCTACACTTTTACAGAGCTCATCTCCCCGCGCCTCACGCGCGATCTAGTTAGCAAAGCGTTGGCTGGCTACAGCGACGATTTTTCTCTATAAAAAACCATGACACTCAAACATTTATTACCTATCGCATTAATCGTTCTTGGATCGAGCTGTTTTGCTCAGCAGATATCATCCGCTCCAGCAAGCACGCCAACAAATGCCGCGCCTACAGAAACTTCAGAAAGTTTATATAACGAGTCACTTGGATTTCAAGAAAGTGGCAATCTAGCTGCGGCTATGAGCAAGGCAGAACAGGCGATTGCGCTCGTTCCAGTTAACGATCTTAAAAGCCGAGCGGCGCTGTTGTCTCACATCGGCACCATCCACGACGATGCTAAACGCTTCGAGCAAGCAACTCCATTTCACCAGCGAGCTCTTGAGTTTGAGGAAAAACGCATTGGTAATAGCGACCACAAGCTTGACGCCTACTTGTACTACGTTGCTGGCAACCACATCGACCGAGCAAATTACAACGACGCTGAGACAGCTTACCTTCGCATCGTGCAGATCATGCAAAGTAAGAAAGGCGCTAGGCCAGACGAACGGATCGAGCCATTAACCGCATTGGCTAATCTTTATGACTTGCAAGGCCGGATAGACGACACCGAGCGAATCGTTCGTACTCTCGTTGAAATTGCAAGCAAGCCGACCGTGATATTCGGCGTCACTTTTGATACCTCCGCAAGCGCATGGCAAAACTTGGGGGCAGTAATGGTCAGGCGCGGCAATCTCAAAGAAGCCATTCGCTTGCATTTAAACGCTAAAGACCGCCTTGATGAGCAAATTGAGAAAAGTCAAAAGTCATCTACTGGTGTAGGCACAGGCCAATTGCTACGATACATCGAAAACCTTGAACGATTGGCTCGCTTACATCAGCTCAACGATGATGAGTCTCAGGCCAAGCTATTTGCTGCGAAGGCGCAAACTCTGCGTTCAAGCTTGCCTGAGGAGCAGTTCATCTTGCGCAGGCCATCTAGTTGGCGGCAAAACATCTTGCCGCTTGAAGCTAAAGCCCATATCTCCCGATAGAAGTTGTAAGCTAATCCCTGCTTTTCTGTAAAGAAAATTTCTCTTTCAAACCAAACCATGAAGCTAAAACACTTCACTGCAATGTTATTGATCGTTTTAGGATCGGCTTGTGTTGCACAACCAACATCAATCAATCAAACAGCCACAACAACGTTCGCTCAGCGTCCAGAAACCTTGAAAAAATTGTACCTCGACGCGAAGGATTTGCGAGAAAGTGGCCAGCTTGATGCTGCCCTCAACAAAGCGGAAAATTTGCTATCGCTTCTTCCAGCAAACCAAGCTGACAACCGCGAAGCAACACTGTTTCTAATCGGACGAATTCACGAAGACGCCAAACGATTTGAAAAGGCTGCCCTTTTTTACCAAGAGCTCCTCGGCATGGAAGAAAAACGTTTAAGCGTCGATCATCTGCAGCTGAGCGACACGTTGTTTTTTCTTGCTGGCAGCTATGTATTAAGCGCCAATTACAGCGAAGCTGAAAAGGTCTACATACGCTTGATAGACATCCGGCAAAAATCAGGACGTTGGCCTATCGCTCTTGAAGAGCCGCTGTATGCTCTGGCCAATCTTTATCACTTACAAGATCGCATAGACGATACCGAGCGAGTCGTTCGGGGGCTTATCGATCTCGTCGGCAAACACTTCGTACAAGCAGGCATCAAAGGCGACTACTCTATCAACGCTCGCCAAAGTTTAGGCGCAGTTATGCTAAGGCGAGGAAATATCAAAGAGGCCATTCGCTTGCATTTGGACTCGCAAACTCGCATAGATCTGAAATTTGAGGAAGCTCAAGCGTCTTCTTTTGGCATAGGTCAAGGGATACTAGAGCTATCCATAGAATGCCTTGACCGGCTAGCGCGCTTGCATCAACTCGATCAAAACCAAGCCGAGGCAAAACAATTCAGTGAAAAAGCGCAGAGTCTTCGCTCCCGTTTGCCAGCTAAGTTGATCAACGTGCGCCGTCCACTTAGTTGGGGGCAATCGATATTGCCGCTAGAACCAAGTGTCAAATAGCTTTTCGAAATTTGCTCCTCGGCGTTTGGTTTGTTGAATGAAGCTCTGTTTTGTCACAGAGATGTTTTAGAACCGCATGTCTTCCAGTTGTCATACCGTCTGCCGGATGGTATGATCTAGACATGAACACCCTCAGTATCAAGCTTGATTCCCCGTTGGAGAAGACTTTACTCAAGCTCAGCCAGCGCGAGCGTGTGAGCAAGTCTGAGCTGATGCGTCGCGCCTTGCAGGCTTATGCTATGCAAAAAATTCACGAAGCGCCTGCACAGTCTGCGCTAGAAAAAGCGGGGGATTTGGTGGGTTGCTTCG
>JAYSRZ010000411.1:0-3467 GCA_043720775.1 Variovorax sp.
TATTTGCCGGGTGATTTGGCGCAAAAAATTGATCCATATTTGCGGCCACTCTACGATGCGTTGTATGACCTCATGGGCTTTGAAAAAGTGCAAAAAGCCTTCGAGCGCCAGCAGTTAGAGATCGCGCCGCTGGCCTTCATGCGCGGGCGCACGTTGAATCACAGTTTTGTGATTCTGGATGAAGCACAAAACACCACGCCTGAGCAAATGAAAATGTTTTTGACGCGATTGGGTTTTAGCAGCAAGGCCGTGATCACGGGCGATGTGAGCCAGATTGATCTTCCTTCTGGCCAGCCGAGCGGATTGGTGGATGCGCAGCGAGTATTGCAGGGCGTCAAAGGGATTGCTATGACGCATTTGACGAGTGCGGATGTGGTGCGTCATCCTTTGGTGGCGCGGATTGTGGATGCGTATGACGCATCCTCGGTGCCACGCACTGCGAAGACCGTTCATCCGAAGACTCCTAAATAGATAGCACCTCACGCAGTAGATACGACTGCTACGTGCCACTTTTGCTTTAAAAATGATTGATTTACAGTTTTCAAATGAGCTGGGCGCAAGAGATGAGCTTGCAGCGCTCAAACGGTTGTTGAGCAAGGCTCGTGTGAAGCATTGGGCTGAGCATGCACTTCAATGTTCACATGAAGCCGATCAAATCACGATCCGTATCGTGGGCGAGCAAGAAGGCCGCGAGCTTAATCGCAGCTATCGCGGTAAGGCGCGAGACTACGCCACCAATGTGCTCACCTTCGAGTATTCAAGCCAGCCGTTTGTTGCTGCGGATATCGTGCTTTGTGCGCCTGTGATCGCGCTGGAAGCACTTGAGCAAGGCAAGACGCTTGAGGCGCATTGGGCGCATCTCATCATTCATGGCGTCTTGCATGCGCAGGGCTACGATCATGAAACGAATGAGCGCGATGCGCTTGAGATGGAGGCGCTCGAAGCGCTTTTGATGCAATCTCTCGGTTACCCCAATCCATATTGACGACACACGCTCATGGCTCGCCCGAAATCAGCCGATCATCATCTCAAACGCGATGAAATTCTCGATGCTGCCGCCGCATGCTTTGCGCAGCTGAGCTATCCGGCAGCAAGCATGCAAGAGGTCGCCGCGCGGCTGGGCACGAGCAAGGCGCGGATTTATCACTATTACGAGAGCAAAGAAGCGTTGCTCTTTGATTTGATGGATCGCTACACGCAGCGCTTGCTGGTGATCATTGGCGAGACGCAAGCGCATGCGCAGCGCAAAAAACTCGATGACAAAGCGGCTTTGCATGCACTCATTGAAGCGTTTTTGATCGAGTATGAAAGCTCGGCGAATAACCATGTGGCGCTGCTGAATGACACGAAGTTTTTAAGTGGTCAACGCACTGGAGAGATGCCATCGCAGCGCGAGATCATCGTGCAACGCCAGCGCGATATCGTGAGCGCTTTCACGCGCTTCATGCGCCGCGCGTATCCAGAGCGATTGAATGACGCGAATCAAACCGCGCTCACCATGATGCTGATGGGCATGATCAATTGGACGTTTACTTGGTTGCGCCCGGGCGGGCCGATCAGCTATGCCGATTTTGCGAAAGAAGTGGTGGCAATGCTGGAGCGCGGCTTACAAGCTTGAAACGATCGCTGTGTGCATGTCATTTCTCGCAGCGGATACAACTCAGCGCACATCTTTGTTACATTGCATGTCGCATCTAAATGCTTGAAAACAATCACTTTTTTTCTGAAAGACTGGTTAAACTTTCATTTCGTAGAAGTGTCGTAAGCGCTTGATTTCATTGAGTTTTTTTACATTACAGGCGATGCAAACGCGTTGAATGCTGATACAGTGGTGAAAAGTGCATAAAAGTGGTGAGTTAATGGTTTGCAAAGGGTAAATCATGGCTTGAGCATCACTGATTTGCGCCCCAATCGCCATGTCAGCCACGTTTACCGGTGCTTCTTCGCTGAATTTAGACCTTAAGGGGCGCATCGCTGTGCCTACGCGGCATCGCGAGGCCTTGCTGGCTGCCTGCGCGGGCAAGCTCATCGTGACACGCAATCACGAAGGCGGTTTGATGATGTTCCCTCAAGGTGCTTGGGAAGCATTTAGTGCAAAGATTGCGCATGTGCCGATGCATTTGCAGTGGATCAAGCGTCTGTACATCGGCCATGCCCAGCCGTGCGAAATGGATGCTACGGGCCGTGTCTTGATCGCGCCTGAATTACGCGCGGTTGCCGAACTGGGCACAGAGGCCGTGATGCTGGGCATGCTTGATTATTTTGAGATTTGGGATCCCGCGCGGCATGCCGCCAAAGAGGCGCTCGATCTGGCTCGTGCCGGGTCATCGAGCAGTGCTGAAGCCTTTAAAGATTTTGTGTTCTAAGGCGGCAACAGGTGAGCACATGGCAACACACCACGGTCTTGTTGAGTGAGGCAATCGATGCATTGCTGACCTCAAAAGATGGTCACTATGTGGATGCAACTTTTGGACGCGGTGGTCACACACGTTTGTTGCTTTCGCGTTTAAGTGTCAAGGCAAAAGTGACTGCGTTTGACAAAGATCCTCAGGCGATTCAAACGGCGCACACCATTGCAGATGTGCGCTTGACGATTCGCCACGAAAGCTTCGCGGCTCTGGCCGATCTGCCTGCTGCATCGGCGCAAGGCATCTTGATGGATTTGGGCGTGAGCAGCCCGCAGATCGACGATGCAGAGCGTGGTTTTTCCTTCATGCGAGATGGCCCACTTGATATGCGCATGGACAGCACGCGCGGGCAGACGGTGGCGCAGTGGTTGGAGCATGCCAGTGAAAAAGAGATCGAAGAAGTGATTAAAGGCTATGGCGAGGAGCGCTTTGCGCGCCAGATTGCCAAGGCCATCGTGGATCGAGTAGCCAAAGGCCAAGCGCCGCAGCGCACACTTGAGTTGGCCGAATTGATTGCCAGCGTGGTGCGCACGCGAGAGGGAGGCCAGCATCCGGCCACGCGCAGTTTTCAGGCGCTTCGAATTTTCATCAACCGTGAGTTGGATGATTTACAAATTGCATTGAATGAGAGCTTGCGTGTGCTCGCACCCGGCGGGCGTTTGGTGGTGATAGCGTTTCACAGTTTGGAAGACCGCATTGTGAAGCAATTCATTGCGCTTCACTCAAGGGAAGTGGTGGATCGTTCTGATCCAAATTGGATGTTGGTCGGCGTCAACACTGCGCAAAGCGCTATGAAATTAGAAGCGTTGGATCGAACCAAGCCAAACGAAGCAGAGGTTGCGGCGAATCCGCGCTCGCGCAGTGCGATCATGCGTGTAGCGCAACGCGCTGGAGCGTCAGCATGATGCGGCTCAATCTTGTTTTGCTGTTGGCCGTTGTGGCTAGCGCGATGTATCTGGTACAGATGCAGTATCAGTCGCGCCGCTTATTTGTAGAAGTAGAAAAAGCACAAAGCCTCTCGCGCAAGCTCGAGATTGAGCGCGAGCGGCTGGAAGTCGA
>JAYSRZ010000412.1:0-1201 GCA_043720775.1 Variovorax sp.
CGCCTCCAAACTCCTAGAAGGCAAGCGAGACATCCCCGTCAAACTCTGGATGGCGCCTCCTACGAAGATGGACGCGCAGCAATTGACGGAAGAAGGCCATTACGGCGTCTTCGGCAACGCCGGCGCCCGCATGGAAATGCCCGGCTGCAGCCTGTGCATGGGCAACCAAGCCCAGGTGAAAGAAGGCGCAACCGTTATGAGCACAAGCACCCGCAACTTCCCCAACCGCCTCGGCAAAAACACCTTCGTCTACCTAGGCAGCGCAGAGCTTGCAGCCATCTGTTCCAAGTTAGGCCGCATCCCAACCAAGGCCGAATATTTGGCCGATATCGGCGTGATCAACCAAGACAGCAGCAAAATCTACAAGTACCTCAACTTCGATCAGATCGCAGAATACAAAGAAGCGGCGGATGCGGTGGCGGTTTAAGCATTGATACTCGTGCGATGCGTTGTTGCTACAAATTTAGTAGCGCTTCACGCAGCATCTGAAGGGCTAGACACCTATTTTTATCAAAAAAAACGGCTTCTCGAAGCCGTTTTTTTGATTATGTGTTCGCTCTCTAAACCGCCTGCACCCAAGGCAGAAACAGCGTGAAGGCTGAGCCCTGGCCTAGCTCGCTTTGCACTTGCACACTGCCGCCATGCGCCCTTGCTGCGCGATCTACGATGGCCAGGCCCAAGCCCGTACCAGGCACGCTCCCCGAATTGGAGGCGCGGTAAAAGCTCTCAAACAAACGAGGCACTTCGGCCTCGGGAATGCCGATGCCTTTGTCGCGCACGGAGATCACCAAATGCTCGCCATTCTCGGCTCTGCTGTGGCCTGCAAACAGCAAGACCTTTTGACCGGGCGCGGAATATTTGCAAGCATTGGTGATGAGGTTCATCACCATTTGGCCCAGCAAAGTCTCGTCTAGCATCAGGCGCGTGTTGTCGTCCAGCGGCGACTCCAAATGCAGCGCTACTGCGTATTTATGCGGCTGGGCTGCGCTCGCCTCATGCAGCAAGCCATGCAGACAAGTTTTGACATGGGTGGCCAAAGGTGAGAAGGCCGTGCTGCCTGCATCGATTCGGCCAAACGCTAAAAAGCTGTCCATCATGGCTTGCATGCGCTGCACAGCGCGTTGAATGTCCGTGACGACCTCAAAGCGCTCCTCAGATGACAAGCGAGCGCTGTAGTGCTCCAGCAACTCAGAGCTGGTTT
>JAYSRZ010000413.1:0-1201 GCA_043720775.1 Variovorax sp.
GTACCCACCTTCACAGAAGTTGGCGTCAACGGCATGGACTACGAACAATGGTTCGGCCTCATGGGCCCCGCCCGCATGCCCGCAGCCGTAACGAATCGCCTAGCCGCCGCCATGGACGAAGTGCTCAAAATGCCCGACGTAAAAGAGAAACTCGCCGTGCTCGCGCTCTCGCCTGCTGCGGGTGGGGCAGCCGAGATGAAGGCGATGGTCGAAGGCGACACGGCGAGATGGCAAAGGCTGGCAGTGGAGTTGAATATCAAGCCGGCGGAGTGATTTTTTAGTATTTTTGGTGTTTTAAGCTTTTAGATACTGCGTGAAGCGCTATTTAATTAATAGCAACCTAAAGACCCCATGCGCATCGAACCCTTAGATTGGTGGATGACCACCTTCGGTGAAATTGCTCCAGTTGGGCATGTGCTGCGAGGACATTTGCACGAACACTGGACGCGCTTTCATAGCTTGCCGCAATCCAAGCGCTATGCTGAAAACGATGGGGAATACGCAGAGCTCTTGCGGCGTCACTTGGATGTATGCAGTGCTTTATTTGAGCCGCGCGAAGTCATTTTTGTGTTGCACTCCGAGCATCACCCGCGCAACACCAAGCCGAATAGCAAGAAGCGCTATTTTCTAGGCAGGCGTCAACTGCGCGAGAAAATGATTGAGTTGCCCGTTCTATTCAGCGACAAGGCTGAGCCGGGCTACTGGCGCGTTCGAGCCATGATCACATCTTGGATGCCAGATTTTTTCGCTGATTTGAATCGATGCATTGCAGACGAGCAAGAGACAAGCGTCGCTTTCATCTCGCCTGCGACGAAGAATATCTATTGCCCCTACGATGGCGGTATGGATATATTTAGCTTCTCTATCTCGCCTCAATCTCTAGAAGAAAAATTCCAGCGTTGGATGTCTGGTAGACCAGATAAATTGTGATGCTCGATGATCAATCGCTATCTTTTTAGTAGCGCCTCACGCAGTATCTACGTGCCCTAGATGCCAAAAACGCTTCAAATTTAAGCCAAACGTGCATCCTCGCGAATCATATCGACGGCCTTCTCCGCAATCATGATTGTGGGGGCATTGGTGTTGCCGCTGACGAGTTGCGGCATGATGGATGCGTCGATCACTCGGAGGTTGTGTAGGCCGTACACGCGTAGGCGGGCATCGACAACGTTCATCGCGCCCACTTCGTCTTTACCCATGC
>JAYSRZ010000414.1:0-3455 GCA_043720775.1 Variovorax sp.
ACGCAAGGAACACATCATGGTCGTTATTCGCCTGTCTCGTGGCGGCGCAAAAGCCCGCCCTTTCTACAACATCGTCGTGGCTGACAAGCGCACGCGCCGTGATGGCAAATTTATCGAGCGCATCGGTTTTTACAACCCGATTGCCTCTGCTGGCGAAGAAGGCCTGCGCATCGTGGCTGACCGCATGACGTATTGGAAAAGCGTCGGCGCGCAAGCCTCACCAACGGTTGAGCGTTTGATCAACCAAGCTAAGGCGAAAGCCTAAATCTGGTATGGCAGCTATGCTGGGTTTTTTAGAGCCTGCGCAGCTGCCGCCTGATGCCATCGAAGTCGGCCGTATTGGCGAGGCTTGGGGCATCAAGGGATGGTTCAAAATCATCGCCTACAGCGCCTCGCCCGAGGTGCTTTTTTCTTGTAAACAGTGGATTTTGTTGCCGCCTGAGCCCCGCGCTGGCATCGTGCTCAAAGAGCCGCTGTTCAAAACACCTCAGCTTTTCAAAATCCGCACGGCCAAAGACCACTCGGATAGCGTCGTCGCACAAGCTGATGGTGTGGATGATCGCAATACCGCCGAGCTGCTTAAGAACTGCCGCATTTTCATTGCTCGCAGTTCGTTTCCCACCGCAAAAAAAGACGAGTTTTATTGGGTCGATCTCATGGGCTGCGAAGTGGTCAACCGCGAAGGCGTGATGATCGGCATCGTCAAAGATCTCATCGCCACTGGCCCGCAATCTGTGATCGTGGCCGAGCGGGCTGTCGAAGGCAAGCCAGTTGAGACTTTGATTCCCTTTGTCGATGCGTATGTCGATTCTGTGAGCTTGGCTGAGAAGCGAATCACGGTTGATTGGCAATTGGATTATTTAGAGTAAGTGATTGATTGCTATTAAATAGATAGCGCTTCACGCAGTATGTATGCCGGCCAACTGCCCAAAATGCTTAAAATCTGAGCCGACGAGAAGCTTCTATGCGTTTTGACATCATCACCCTCTTCCCTGAGCTGTTTGCACCCCTGATGCAAAGCGGCATCATCCGCCGCGCCTTCGAGCAGCGTGCGGATGGCAGCAAAGCTGTTGATGTGCATTTCTCCCAACTGCGTGATTTTGCCGATGGCAACTATCGCCGCATCGATGATCGTCCGTTTGGCGGCGGCCCCGGCATGCTCATGATGGCCGAGCCACTGGCACGCTGTGTGGAGAGCATCTCGGCCGAGCGCGCTGCGTTGAATTTGAGCGCCTGCCCCGTGATCCTTTTCTCTCCCATAGGTCAGCCGCTCAATCACGCTGCGGTCGAGCGATTCGCGCAAGCCACTGACAATCCCGGCGCGATCCTGATTTGCGGCCGCTACGAAGGCCTCGATCAACGCTTTATCGACACCTTCGTGACCGAACAAATCAGCCTTGGCGATTTCGTCTTATCGGGTGGCGAAATCCCCGCCATGGCTTTGCTCGATGCCGTCGCTAGGCTACAGCCCGGCGTGCTCGGCGACGATCAAAGCCATATCCAAGACAGCTTCAACCCCGCGCACGGCGGCCTGCTCGATCATCCGCATTACACCCGCCCCGAAGTCTGGCGCGGCCAGAGCGTGCCGCCCGTGCTCATCGGCGGCAACCATGCCGAGATCAACAAATGGCGCTTGGCGCAACGCCAAGCCACCACGCACCACCACCGGCCCGATATGCTTTCATCTTGAAGCCGGGCTGTATGGCCGAATAGCGCCAAAAAAGCTATAATGGAAGGCTTCCCCGATCCTCTGTCCGCCGCGACGCACTTTGGCTACTTTGTCAACACAAGTGATCCTGTCGCCCCTCGTGTAGCGGTTAATGATCTGAGAAATGCATGAAAGATCATGATGAATCTCATCAATATTCTTGAGAACGAAGAAATTGCTCGTCTCAACAAAACCATTCCCTCTTTTGCCCCTGGCGACACCGTTATTGTGAGCGTTAACGTGGTTGAAGGTACACGCAAGCGCGTGCAGGCTTATGAAGGTGTAGTGATTGCCAAGCGCAATCGCGGCTTAAATAGCAACTTCATCGTGCGCAAAATCTCCAGTGGCGAAGGCGTGGAGCGTACGTTCCAAACCTACTCTCCCCTGATAGCCACCATTGAAGTCAAGCGCCGTGGCGATGTTCGCCGCGCCAAGCTTTATTACTTGCGTGATCGCAGCGGCAAGAGCGCACGTATCAAAGAAAAGCTCACACGCAACACAAAGACGGCTGCAGTGGCCGCTCCAACAGCAGCGTAATTGCGCAGGCAGTGCTTCCAACCAAGCACTGCGCCAAGAAAGAACCGCCACAGCGCAAGCTTGGCGGTTTTTTTACTCTCTTTTATAGAAAAACAGCAGTTTGCCGGCGTATTAACTGCGTGAAGCGCTATATATTTGGTAGCGTATTTTTTATCAATTTCCAGCCTTTGCAATGAGCAGTTTCGTTCCGCTTACGAAGATTCCACACTTCAATCCGCAAGATGTGCCTATCAGATCTTGGGATGCGCATTTGCCCGCCGTGCCAGCCAACATGCTCACGAGAGAAGCGCTGCTCAAGCGTTTCGCCCAGCCGCCCGATTGGCAACCTGAGGTGCGCGAAGAGCCGCCGTTTACGGATCGCTCGCCAAAAGATGCTGCCGTGCTGATCGCCATCGTGATGCACGCGCCGACGCCGACGATTTTGCTAACGCGACGATCTGCGCAAATGAATACGCACTCCGGGCAAATCGCTTTTCCCGGAGGCAAAGTGGATGCAGGCGAGACTTTTGAGCAAGCCGCCTTGCGGGAAGCGCATGAGGAAATTGGTTTGTCGTCAGATTTTGTACAGATCATCGGCAGCCTTCCGCGCTACATCACCGGCACAGCGTTTCACATCACACCCGTCGTAGCGCTGATCACGCCGGGTTTTGAGCTTCAAGCTAATCCTGCAGAAGTGGCCGATGTGTTTGAAGTGCCGCTGGCTTTCCTGATGAATCCCGCCCATCACGCGCGGCACGAATTCGAGTTTGAAGGGCACAGGCGAGAATGGTTTTCTATGCCTTATCTGGATGCGCAGACAGGCACAGAACTCGTTAAAAATCGCTTCATTTGGGGCGCCACGGCCGGTATGCTGCGCAATTTATACCGGCTTTTGTCGGCTTGAAAGCGTGCGCCAAGCGGGTTATAATTAAAGGCTTACCGGTAAAACCCGCCAGCCGAACACATTCCTCACATGGCGGGAAAACAGGATCGATTGATCACCGATCCGCAATTTGGAAATTATTTGCAATGACACTCGTTCGTGTTAAAGATACTGAACCTTATGAAGTGGCACTTCGCCGCTTCAAGCGCACCATCGAGAAGCTTGGCCTTCTGACTGATTTGCGCGCCAAAGAGTTTTATGAGAAGCCCACCTCTGTGCGCAAGCGCAAGCGGTCTGCTGCCGTGAAGCGTCAATACAAGCGCCTGCGCAGCATGCAATTGCCGCCGA
>JAYSRZ010000415.1:0-3455 GCA_043720775.1 Variovorax sp.
GGCTTAGAAATATAGGGCCAAGTGGCCACCACACCATTGACATTGGCCACCGAGATGGCAACAGCGCCAGCAGTGAGCGCCCAAGTCCATCGGTGCGCGAGCGCATAGGGCGCGGCAAGCGTAGCGGTGGTTTTGATCGACCAGCGCAATGAGAAGTAAATCAGGGTAAGCAATGCCACCACGGCGCTGACCGCGACCACGGAAACCCACAGCGGATAGCTCTTGAGCGAGACCCAAGTTACGCGTGGAATTTGCAGTGCATCCCAGAAAAGATTGATGTCCCGTCCGAATAGCGCTGGAGCAGTGGTATCAAAGTAACGCCCAAACACCAGCACCATGTAAGCGATGACGAGGCCAGCGATGACGCGCGCGCTCAGTGCTTTGCGCCAAGCCACCAGCGCGAGGATGATCACCCAGAGCAAGACAAACTCTGGCGCTAAACGCCTGTCTAGCTTGACAAAGGGCGTGGGCCACAAATTGGTCATGCTGAGGAAGGCATTCAGCACAAAGAGCGCGAAGAACGCCAGCAGCACATGCTTCGCACGAAGGGGGAGGAAATTCATCGCTTGGGGCACAACGGGTTTGCTCTGGTATTTTTAAGGTGAGAGATGGAAAGCTCAATAGCAGTCGCGCAACGCATCGAGTTTATTACTGTGAAGTCTTGCCGCGCTGTAAGCCACTTATGAGGAATACGCATCTCCCAAAATTTTGGATGTTTGAAGCCTGCCGGTAGCAACGGCGATTGCGCGACAGACATCACCAACATCAAGGCGAGTCAAACCCACTTTCCACCCAAGCCACTGCGCTCGCGCGATTGAGCTTGAAGCTGGGTGGCACTTTGATACGCGTCACTTCGTCTCCGCTCGCATCTTGCGCGCTGAGCATCGCTGTTGGGTTGTCGTCATCGGGTTGAATGTCTAGGCTCACAGTAAAGCGCGCGCCTTTGGCGGTTACTTCTAAACTCTGATGTAAAGCGGCGTGCAACTGCTGCTCTTGCCGGCGCACGAATTCTGAGGCGGTTTTGACGAGCGTGCTGAAAGCGAATTTATCCAGTGGTTTGGGGTTTTTCTTATCGCGCCCCATCGTCCACGGGCCAATCAGAGCGGGCTCGGTTGCGCCATCTTTCGTCATGGCTACCGCCCAACCATCATCGTCTTCGTTTTTAATCACCAAGGCTGTCCAGCCGTCGCCCTGCCAGAGGCGGGGCTCTTTGCTGAGTTCGGGGGCATTGTCTGTGCTGATTGTTTTCATCCTAGAGATTAGAAGCGAGAAAGCTGTAGCTTTGGCTGTGCAAGCATCAAGAAGTAGCATTTTTTGATACCCAACAAGCTGCTGGGCTGCACTTTGCAGCCCTAGCTTGGCAAGCGACATTCTTGCTGGATACTTTCCTACATGTTCAACAACCAGAAGGTCTTTATGAGTAACCCCATCATTCAACGCGACACCGGCGCTTGGCAAATGCAAGTGTGGATTTCTTTCGGCTTGGCCGTTTTCCTCTGCGGCACAGGCTTGGCTTGGCTACCGGGGCAGGTTTTGGATCGCGCGTTTATGGTGATGGGCTATATTTTTTGTTTGTCCACCGCTTTCCTCTTGGTGAGCTGGCTGTATTTGATCACCACCACGTTCACACTAGCCAAGACCTTGCGCGACAAGCATGAGGCAGATTTGGCGGAAGCTCGCTTGCAGGCTCGCTCAGAAGCGCGCCGCGAGATGGAAACGCAATAAGCGTTGTTTGAATCGAGCTGGCTGAGCATGTAGTGCGCAGCCAGTCTCCCCCACAAAACTTGAATTTTTCTCGATCAGAAATGGAGCGAGTGATGAATGCTTTTTCTTGTGTATCTACGGCTGTATCCGTGGCTACTACGTTTTCTATAGCGCTTAGCGCAGTATTGATGCCGGCTACCCTCGGTTTTTCCTCGAAATCTTATGCACAAAGCGAAGCGTCTGTGGTGCTGAGCGCGTTGCCTATCGCCTCCGTCGTCGTGGCGGGCGCAGGCGCGAGCACGGCTGTTGGTGCGTCCGTGGCAGCGCCTGTGATCTTGTCGGCGGCCGGTGCTGTGTTTGTGGTCAAGCTGGTGAAAGTCACCGCGCGCGGCACGATTTATCTGCTGGAGCGTGCATCAGACGGCGCACGCGTGAGCGTAGAAATTGTTGGCAAAACCGCCAAAGCCAGCGCGATTGGTGCAGGTACAGCTGTGAGCGTGAGCGTGATTGGCGCAGGGATGGTGCTCTCGGCCTTAGGCGAGGCGATTGCTTTCATTCCGAATGAGTTGGGTAAGGCGCTGCTGCATAACGAGCGCATCACTTATTGAAAGCCCAAGTTATGAAGAAATTTCCTCGCACTGCGTTGATTTCCGCGCTAGCTTGCGCAAGCTTTGCTGCCAATGCAGGCCGCTCCTGCGATGCGCCAAAGCCGCCCGCGCCGCAGATGATCATGCAAGGTATGAATTTGGCGGAGAAGACTTTTAAAGCGCTTGAAGCCGAGCATGCCAAGAGTGGAGTGAAAGTCGTTGTGCTCGCGCGGGCGGGGCAAGATTTGAGCAAATACGGTTTGCACTACTCGCACTTGGGCTTTGCCTACAAAGCGCCTGATGGCCGCTGGCTCATTGCTCATAAGCTCAATACTTGTGGCACAGCCGAGGCTTCGCTTTACAAGCAGGGCTTGGGTGAATTTTTTCTCGATGACTTGTTTCGCTTCGAGGCGGCTTGGGTTGTGCCCAGTCAAGGGGTGCAAGATAAGTTGCACGCCGCCCTGCTGAACGAATCGCGCATCAAAGCCATGCATGCCAAGCCCTACAGCATGGTGAGCTACGCATGGGCTACCAAGTATCAACAGAGCAACCAGTGGGCGATTGAAACTCTGGCAGCTGCGATGGATGGCGACATTCGTACACGAAGCCAAGCGCAAGCTTGGCTTCAATTGAAAAACTATGCTCCGACGACGCTTAATATCTCGCTGCTCACGCGCTTGGGAGGCCGCATCACGCAGGCCAATATTGAGTTTGATGATCATCCGTCTGTAAAGCGGTTTTCAGATCGCATTGAAACTGTCACGGTAGACAGCGTGTTTGAATGGTTATCACGAACTGGTCTAGCTGCTGCACCGGTGCGTCTCGGTCTTTGAATTTTCGTCCTTGGTGTCGAACAAGCCTTGATGAATAGCGTATTCTTTTCTCCCGACCAGAGAACGTGTCGATGACCAGTCAGCGCAAGAACGTATGAGCTTCGCAGTGAGTGCGCTGATGGCGAACGGACGTGTGTATTTTTTGCCCCCGATAATCAAGGCATGACTACGCCAAACACACGCTTCGACCAACTCGCGCTTTCGCCAGCGACTGTAGCCAATCTCACTGCACTAGGCTACACCGAAATGACGGCCATTCAGGCGGCGAGCTTGCCGTTGGCACTGCTGGGCAAAGACCTGATTGCGCAAGCCAAGACGGGCAGCGGCAAGA